>DASWNS010000076.1:0-8681 GCA_036399115.1 Pyrinomonadaceae bacterium
GCCCGAACTCGTGAGCGGCGGCAGGGCTTACGTCCATCGTATGCTGAACGAGGCCGCCGCGCGTCTGGCGCAGCACGGCGAAGTGATCTCGCCCGAGATCATTGACGCCGCCGAGCGGCTCTGCATCGTCGAGCACACGGATCACAAGCGTTTCAAGACCGAAGATCACGCCTCGCTCTACAACGAAATTTTCACGCTCTACGCGCTGAACGTGGGCGACACCTATCGTTTCTCCGTCAGTTCGGCGGGCGCGGGCGGCATGGTGCAGATGATCCCGCCGACCTACAAGTCGATCAGGGAGATGTACCCTTCCGTCGGACTCAATCCCGACTTCGTCGCGGGCATGCGCGACCACTCGAACGCCCTCGAAGCCATGCTCCTCTACATGCAGAGCACCTGGGACGACCTGCTGGAACGCGAACAGGTCAGGCACGCGCTCGCCGCGAATATTGCCACGCAGACCGAACTGCTGGCCGCCGGTTACAACTCGAACCCCACGCGCCTCCACCTCTATCTCGAACGCGGCGGCACAAACTGGCGCGCGCTCATCCCCGCCGAGACGCAGATGTACCTGCGCATCTATGCTTCGGTTGACCGTCTCGTCGAGTTCAAGGAGCGCGCCTAGAACATTTCCGCCGCCGCAGACCGACGCCCGACGGGAGGCGCGCGAAACGTGCGGACAATCCGGCAAAATTAAAGAGCGCGGAGCGACCAACTCCGCGCTCTTTGCCTGTCTTCCGGTTGACCAAAGGCGCGTCGTAAGCGTAGCATCGCGGGCAACTATCAGACAGCCAAACGATGAGCCGGGTCGCGGGAGAGACGAGTTGGAGATCAACGACGAAGCAAAAGAGTTGGTGCAGGAGATCGGCGAAGCGATCAACGCGGCGGTGGAGCGTTCGCCGCAGGTGGCCGACGCCATTTCCCGCCTGCGCGCGGCGGGCTACGAGATGGAACTCACACTGAAATTGGAGATCGGTTTGCGCGAAACCGGAATCGAAGAGGACACGGAAGTCTCTGCGTCGGCCAACGGAGACGGAGCGCAGGATGCGACGCTCGAACTCACGGACGAAGACCGCCGCACGCTCCGCAGCATGAAGATTCGCTTCGACGAAAGCGAATAGACGCGCCTCACGCCTCAGGCTCGAACAGTCGCCCAACTAAACGCGCTTTGCCTTAGTTTGCGCGGTTATGCTATCTTCAACCCCTTAAGTAATCCGCTAATTTTTCGCCTTTAACAAGACACACAGAGGAGTTGCGCTAAAGTTATGTCTACGCCTAATGGAAACGCCGGGAACGGCCATAATATAGGCAGGGTGGTGCAGATCATCGGTCCCGTGCTCGACGTGGAATTTGAAGAGAACCACCTGCCGCCGATCTACACCGCGTTGCGCGTCACGTCCGAAGGCTTCGACGTGCCATACCCGATTGACATCATCTGCGAAGTCGAACAGCACCTCGGCGAAGGCCGCGTCCGCACCGTCTCGATGAAGCCGACCGAGGGCGTCGTGCGCGGCATGCGCGCCCTCGACACCGGCGGACCAATCACCGTCCCCGTCGGCAACATGACCCTCGGGCGCATCATGAACGTCATCGGCGAACCCGTGGACACGCTCGGCGCGGTCAACTCCGAGACGCGCTACCCCATTCATCGCCACGCGCCCACGCTCGACGAGCAATCGACCGAACTCGAAATGTTCGAAACGGGCATCAAGGTGATCGACCTCATCCAGCCGTTTTTGCGCGGCGGCAAGATCGGCCTCTTCGGCGGCGCGGGCGTTGGCAAGACCGTCTTGATCATGGAATTGATCAACAACGTCGCCAAGGCTCACTCCGGCTTCTCCGTGTTTGCGGGCGTCGGCGAGCGCACGCGCGAAGGCAACGACCTCCTGCGCGAGATGGTCGAATCGAAAGTCATCAACTTCGGCGAAGCCTTCTATCAACACATGGAAGAGACGGGCGAGTTCGACCTGACGAAGGTTGATCTCAAGGCGGTCGAAGAGTCGAAGGTCGCGCTCGTCTACGGGCAGATGACCGAACCGCCGGGAGCGCGCCTGCGCGTCGCACTCTCCGGCCTGACCGTCGCCGAATACTTCCGCGATCAGGGCTTGGACGTGCTGCTCTTCATCGACAACATCTTCCGCTTCACGCAGGCGGGTTCGGAAGTGTCCGCGCTGCTCGGGCGCATGCCTTCGGCGGTCGGTTATCAACCGAACCTCGCCACCGAGATGGGCGAGATGCAGGAGCGCATCACTTCGACGAAGACCGGCGCGGTCACGTCCATTCAGGCCGTCTACGTTCCGGCGGACGACTACACAGACCCCGCGCCCGCCACGACCTTCGCGCACCTCGACGCCGTCACCGCGCTCTCGCGCCAGATCGCCGAACTCGGCATCTACCCGGCGGTCGATCCGCTCTCGTCCTCTTCGCGCCTGCTCGACCCGCGCATCATCGGCGAAGAGCACTACCGCACGGCGCAGGACGTGAAGCGCATCCTGCAACGCTACAAGGAACTGCAAGACATCATCGCCATTCTCGGCCTCGACGAACTCTCGGAAGAAGACAAGCTCGCCGTCTCGCGTGCGCGCAAAGTGCAACGCTTCTTCTCGCAGCCCTTCTTCGTCGCCGCGCAGTTCACCGGTCTTGAAGGCAAGTACGTCAAACTCGAAGAAACCATCAGAGGCTTCCGCGAGATCATCGACGGCAACGCCGACGATCTACCCGAACAAGCCTTCTTCCTTCAAGGCACCATCGAAGACGTTCGCGCCCGCGCGCGCCAGATCGCAGAATCGTAGAACAAAAGTGATGAGTAATGAGTGATGGGTGATGAGTTAAAGACAGACTCTTCTCACTCATCGCTCATCACCCATCACTCATCACTATAATCATGGCTGACAGATTACAACTCGACATCATCACGCCGGAGCGCGGCCTGTTGTCGGAAGCGGTTGACGCCGTGACGCTGCCGGGCTTGGGCGGCGAACTCGGCATCCTGCCCGGCCACACGCCGCTCATCTCGCAACTGCAAACCGGCGTCCTCTCTTACACGCAGGGCGGCGCGACCAAACGCCTGCTCGTCTCCGGCGGCTTCGTCGAAGTGAGCGACGACCGCGTGGCCGTGCTCGCCGAACTCGCCGAACGCCCCGAAGAGATCGACGCCGCGCGCGCCCGCTCCGAACGCGATCAGGCCGAGAAATTACTGGGCGCAGCCACCGGCTCGGAAGATGATCTCTCGCGCGCCCGCACGCAGTTCGAACGCGCCAGCGCGCGCCTCCAGATCGCGGGCGATAGTTCGTCGCACTAAGCTAAAACTCCAAATTTACAGGCAGGAGCGGAAGTTAGCGGTCATCCGTCAACTTCCGTTCCTGCTTTTTATGGCAAACTATTTTTGTTTCATGCTTGCAACAACGATTCAAAAGCGGTATAATCCCTCTTGTCTGAAACACGGGGAAAGAAGACCAGGGGAGAGAGTTGATGCCACAGGAATCCACGCTTGAGACGGTTGCGGAGGCGCGCGAAATTTCGGGCGAGGCAACGCCGGAAGATCGTCAGGTCGAACCGAGTTTGCGCCCGCGCTCGCTCGAAGAGTATATCGGCCAGACCAAGATCACGACCAATCTGAAGATCTTTTTGCGCGCCGCGCTATCACGACGCGAAGCGCTCGATCACGTCCTCTTCTTCGGCCCGCCGGGACTCGGCAAGACGACTCTTTCGCAGATCATCGCGCAGGAGATGAACGCGCCTTTAAAGACCGTGAGCGCGCCCGCCATCGAACGCGGCGGCGACCTCGCGGCTGTCCTGACCAACTTGCAGGAAGGTGAAGTGCTCTTCATAGACGAGATTCATCGTCTCAAGCCGCAGATCGAAGAGGTGCTCTACTCGGCGATGGAGGATTATCAACTCGACATCATGATCGGGCAGGGCACGGCGGCGCGCTCCATCAAACTGGACTTACCGAAATTCACCTTAGTCGGCGCGACGACGCGCGCCGGACTCATCACCGCCCCCTTGCGCGGTCGCTTCGGCATCGTCTTTCATCTCGACTTCTACTCGCAGAAAGACCTTGAGATCATCGTCCACCGCTCGGCTGAAATCCTGAACGTGGAGATCGAGGCGACGGGCGCGAAAGAGATCGCGCGGCGCGCACGCGGGACACCGCGCATCGCCAACCGCCTGCTCAGGCGCGTGCGCGACTACGCGCAGGTCTTGGGCGACGGGCGCATCACGCAGGCGTTGTCAAAGCGCGCGCTCGACGAGATGGAAGTTGACAAGTACGGGCTGGACGAAGTGGATCGCAAGATTCTGACGGCGATCATAGAGAAGTTCGATGGCGGTCCCGTCGGCATCGGAACAATCGCCGCTTCGATCAGCGAGGAGCGCGAGTCCATCGAAGAGATCATCGAGCCTTATTTGATCCAGATCGGATTCCTCAATCGCACGCCGCGCGGGCGGGTCGCCACGCGCGCAGCCTACAAGCATCTCGGCATCGCGCTGCCGAAGATACAGCAGGATTTGCTGGCGAGTTAATTTCAGCGAGTTAAGTTCGAAGGAACATCAAACGAACCGAAGGGGGAACGGGAAAGTGACAGACAAGCAGACGCAGGAACAGGCAGTTGAGAGCAACACCATCAAAGACCCTGATAACTGGACGACGGGCGACGAGCCGATGACCGGCGCGCAGCGTTCGTACCTGACGACGCTTTCGGAAGAGGCGAAAGAAGAGTTCGACGAGAACCTGACGAAGGCCGAAGCGTCGAAGCGCATCGAAGAGTTGCAGCAAAAGACGGGTCGCGGGTTGGAACAGAAGTCGTAAGTTGCGCCGTCGCCTGCGGCGCGGTGAGGCAACAATTTCTACGAGTTTCGGTCAGTTTCGGCTGGCCGAAGGTAACGCCGGGGAGCATCGGTTGGGGAGCGGATCGGGAGCCACTCTTCGACAGGACAGCTCTCCGGCGTTTTTATGCGCGCAAGCGTGCGCGGAAGATTCGAGCGAAAGCCGGACTAACTCCGTGCGATCTCTTCGCGCATCTCGCGCACGGCTCGTTCGAGGCCGACGAGAACGGCGCGGGAGATGATGTTGTGGCCGATGTTGAACTCCGTGATCTCCTGTATGCGCGCCACTGCGCCGACGTTTCGATAGGTGAGTCCGTGCCCGGCGGCGACGCGCAGGCCGTATTGCGCGGCGAGCGTGGCGGCTTCGTGGAGGCGTTGGAGTTCGTGTGCGACGCGCGCCGCGCCTTCGCCGTGGAAGCCGCGTGCGCCGAGAGTCGCTTCCGCGTAGAGCGCGGTGCAGAGTTCCACTTGCTGCGCGCCCGCTTCGTGCGCGGCGGTGATCTGCGCTGGCTCCGGGTCGAGAAAGATGCTGGCGAAGATTCCGCCTTCGCGTAAGCGGTCAATCGCGCCGCGCACGGTTTCGAGTTGCGTGGTTACGTCGAGGCCGCCTTCGGTCGTGATCTCGTTCGGGTTTTCCGGGACGAGCGAGACGGCGTCGGGCTGCGTATCGAGCGCGATCCGGGTCATCTCTTCGGAGACGCTCAATTCGAGGTTGAGATAGGTCGTGACGACGCGGCGCAGCGTGTGGAGGTCTTCGTCCTGAATATGCCTGCGGTCGGCGCGCAGGTGGATGGTGATGCCGTCGGCTCCGGCTCCCTCGCAGATCATGGCCGCCGCCACGAGGCTCGGTTCGGGCGCACGCCGCGCCTGCCTGACGGTCGCCACATGATCGATATTAACGTTGAGTCGCGCGGTCATAGACGCCTCCGTGGAAACAGAAATAGTAACGCCGCGACTTCGAGAGTTCGGGCACGGCGTAACGATCACTTCGCATGCAAAAGATCAAATGCGGCGCGACGCGCTGGCGAGTTCGCGTGAGACATCGCTTTCGGGCGCGTCGTGTTCGTTGAACAGGCCGTCGCGCCCTTCCCGGCTCTCGGCGACGATGCGTGCGGCGCGGATCGCTTCGTCATAACTGCCGCGCCTGGCTTCGCGGCGCAGTTCGCGCAGTTCGAGGAAGCCGTCGAGGCCGTTCATAAAACTGACCTTGCTGCCCGCGACATCGTTCCAGCGCACGGCGCGTTCGTGAAGTCGCAAGCCCGCCAGATGCGCGACGTAGAGCAGCTCCACGTCGAAGCCGAAGCGATCAATTTTAGAGTTTTCGATGATGGGACGGCACACGTCGAGGCGGAAGGCTTTAAAGCCGCACTGCGTATCCCAGAAGGGCAGTCCGGTGGCGAGCCGCATCACGAGGTTGAAGACGCGCCCGCTCTGCTCACGCCGCCAGGGCTGGTGCACGCCGATGAGCGAACGGTCCAGCGCGCGCGAACCGAAGACGAGATCATATTCGCCCGCACGAATCGGCGCGACGAGTTTCGGCGTCTCCGTGAGCGGCGTGGAGAGGTCTGCGTCGGAAAAGAGCGCGATGGGGGCGTGCGCGGCGAGAAGTCCGGCGCGCACGGCGTAGCCTTTGCCGCGATTGGGGGCGACGCGGATGAGACGGCTGCCGGTGCGGCCTGAAAACTTCTCGAAACTCTGCTCGGCGATCTGCGTCGTCTCGTCCGTCGAGCCGTCGTCAACGACGATGATCTCGCTCTCGGAAGTTTGCGCGTTCAAATACTCGAAGGCCGTCTGCAAAGTTTTACCCAGACGCGCCGCTTCGTTATAGGCCGGGATGACGAATGAAAGATTGAGCGACATGAAAACTCCCAAAGGATGACGAGTGACAGCGACAAGTGATGAGTGACATGACAAAACAAGAGTCTATCTGCTTGCCGGTCGCCCACCAATAGCCATTTCTTTTATAGCACAGGCCATTTGCGGTGCGCGCGGTTTCGGCAGCGTGCGGGCGGCTGTGTTAAAATTTTCATTGATGAATGCGTTGGTTGTGGGCAGAGGATTTTGACGGAAGCTGTGAAGAAGTTATGAAGAAGAGATTGGGTCTGATCATTGCCGCTCTGGTCGTCGTCGTGGCGAGCATCCTGGGCGGCGTCGCGCTGCGGCGTGTGCAGCAGCGGATCGTGACGGGCACGAGCGCGGACGCCGACGCCATCATCGAACACGATTACAGAGAGGTGCTGTCGGTCATCTCTGCGGAATACGCGGACGAGATCGACTATGAGAAGGCCAACCAGGCCGCCATACAGGGCATGCTCTCCACGCTCGACCCGCACTCCACCTTCTTCACGCGCGCCGACTACGACAAGCTGAAACAGGATCACGACTCCGAGTTTTACGGCATCGGCGTGACCATCCTGCGCCACCGCGACGGCGTCTACGTGCAGTCGCCCGTGCCGAACACGCCCGCGGCGCGCGCCGGTCTGCGTTACGGCGACCGCATCGTCGAAGTTGACGGCAAGGACGCGCGCGAATGGACGAGCGAAGGAGTTTCCAAGGCCGTGCGCGGCGAACGCGGCGAGCCGGTCAAGCTCAAAGTCGAACGCGCGGGCGCGCTCGCTCCCGTCTATGTCACCATCTTCCGCGATGCCGTCTCGCAGCCCTCCGTACGCACCGCCTACATGATTCGCCCCGGCACCGGCTACGTCGCTTTAACCGGCGGCTTCACCAACACCACGAGCGACGAACTGGAAGCCGCCATCAAACGGCTCAAGGAAGAGGGCTTGCGCCAACTCGTCCTCGACCTGCGCAACAACCCCGGCGGGCTGCTCAAGGAATCGATCAACGTGGCGAGCCAATTTTTGCCGCGCGGGCAGACCATCGTGAGCGTGCGCGGGCGCGGCGAATACGGCACGCCGCAAACTTTTGAAAACACCGCCTACGACCCGGAAGACTTTCCGCTCGTCGTGCTCGTCAATCGCAACTCGGCTTCGGCTTCCGAGATCGTGGCGGGTGCGATACAGGATTACGGGCGCGGCTACCTCGTCGGCGAGACGACCTTCGGCAAGGGCTTGGTGCAACGCGTCTTCTCGCTCGATTACGGCACGGGTCTGACGCTCACCACGCAAAAATATTACACGCCCTACGGTCGCTCGATTCAACGCGACTATTCGAGCGGCTCGTTCTACGATTACTACGTTCGCCACGACCCGGAAGACGAACCGCAACCGAGCACGCCGCGCGCGCCCACGCTCGCCGCGACGCCGAACGCACATTCCACTATCGTCGAACCAACGCCCACGCCGGCTCCAACGCCGCACCCGCCCACAGGTCCTGCCGTGAAGACCGCAGCCGGACGCGTCTTCTACGGCGGCGGCGGCATCACGCCCGACATCGAAGTGAAACCGCTCGACGTGAGCAGCCCCGTGCGCGTGCGTATCTTCGAAGCCGCTTTTCAGTTCACGCGCGAACTCGTCGCCGGTCAAATTCCCGGCCTCGAAAGCTACCGCGTGGAAGAGACTCGCTACGGCCAGTTTCCCCGCCCCACCGACCTCCCCGTCAACGAACGCGTCCTCGAAGCCTTTCGCGCACACGCCCTGCGCGATGCCGAGTCGGGTTTGACGAACGCGCAGATTGACGCCGAACTCGACTACGTGCGCCTGCGCGTCCGCGAAGAGATCGTCACCGCCGCTTACGGCAACGAAGCCGCCATCCGCGCCCTGCTCGACAGCGACCCGCAACTCCTGCGCGCCCTCGAAGTCTTCCCCGATGCCAAACGGCTCGCCGAAATGGTGCGCAGCGGCGCATCGCAAAGTTAACAAGGCAAAATTCAGTTCGCCGCGCCCGTCCGACGCAAC
>DASWNS010000077.1:0-3700 GCA_036399115.1 Pyrinomonadaceae bacterium
CGGGCGCAGCGGAAGTGATCGCGTCGGCTTTCATCGAACGCAAACGCGGCGAGGTGGTCGGGGAAAAGAGTTTCGGCGCGGGTGCGGAGCAGCAGTTGTTTCCTCTACGCAACGGCGACGGGCTGCTTTTGACGACCGTGAAATGGGCTTCATCGGCGGGCAAGTCGTTTATCGGAGCGGGCGTGACGCCGACGGTGGAAGTTAAACGACCCGAATTAGCCGCCGCGATTGACCCGGACGAATTGACCGGCAACGACGACGATGCGATTGCCGCTCCCGCACCGCCACAGAATGGCAGGGAAGTAGCACCGGAAGCCACTTCGCCCAAGCAGCAACCCGAAGACACACAACTCAAGAAGGCGCTCGAACTGCTCAACAAACCGGCGACGCAGCAGAAGGCCGCTTAAAATTTTTCGACCGCATTGACGAAAAAGGCCGGAGCAGGTGGTAATCCTGCTCCGGCCTTTTCGCTTGTCGCGCCCGTGCCGCGCGTCGTGCTCTGTCCAGCCCTCGAACGGGTTCAGAGCGGGATGTTGCCGTGCTTTTTCGGCGGGTTGGTGTCGCGTTTATTTTCGAGCAGGGCGAGGGCGCGAATGAGTTTGCGGCGCGTCTCGGCGGGTTCGATAATTTCGTCTATGAAGCCGCGTTCGGCGGCGACATAAGGGTTGGCAAACTTCTCTTCAAACTCCGTGATGCGTGCGCTTCTCGCGCTCTCCGGGTCTGCCGCTTCGCCGATCTCGCGCCGGTACAGGACGCCAACCGCGCCGCCCGCGCCCATCACGGCGATCTCTGCTGTAGGCCACGCGAGATTAATGTCCGTGCGAATGTGCTTGGAGGCCATGACGCAATAAGCGCCGCCGTAAGCCTTGCGCGTGATGACAGTGATCTTCGGGACGGTGGCTTCGGCAAATGCGTAGAGCAGTTTTGCGCCGTGGCGTATGATGCCGCCGTGCTCCTGCCGGACGCCGGGAAGGAAGCCCGGCACGTCTTCAAAGACGACGAGCGGGATGTTGAAGCAATCGCAGAAGCGTACGAAGCGCGCGGCCTTGACGGAAGCGTCGATGTCGAGCACGCCCGCCAGATACGCAGGTTGATTGGCGACGATGCCGACGCTGCGGCCATCGAGGCGCGCAAAGCCGACGACGATATTCGGCGCATAAAACTCGTGCACTTCAAAAAAATAGTTCTCGTCTATCACGGCATGAATCACGTCGCGGATGTCGTAAGGTTGATTCGACGCTTCGGGCACAATCGAGTTCAAGCGTTCATCGCGGCGGTCTGCGGGGTCTGCCGTCGGGACGCGGGGGGCTTCGTCCATGTTGTTGGAGGGCAGGAAGGAGAGTAGTTCGCGCACGAGTTGGAGCGCGTGCTCGTCGGAGTCGGCGTCGAAGTGTGCGACGCCGGAGATGCGGTTGTGCGTGTCGGCTCCGCCGAGTTCCTCTTTGGAGACTTCTTCGTGCGTGACGGCGCGAATCACCTCCGGACCCGTGATGAACATGTATGAAGTGTTCTTCACCATCACGTTGAAGTCTGTGATGGCGGGGCTGTAGACCGCGCCGCCCGCGCATGGTCCGAGGATGCAGCTGATTTGCGGGACGACTCCGGAGGCCAGAGTGTTGCGCAGAAAAATGTCCGCGTAGCCGCCGAGGCTAAGGACGCCTTCCTGTATGCGTGCGCCGCCCGAATCGTTGAGGCCGATGACGGGCGCGCCGACGCGCATCGCCAGGTCCATCACTTTGCAGATCTTTTCGGCGTGCGTCTCGGAGAGCGAACCGCCGAACACCGTGAAATCCTGCGCGAAGACGAAGACGCGTCGATTATCGACGAGGCCGTAGCCCGTCACGACGCCGTCGCCGGGGTAGAGTTGCTCGCCGAGTCCGAAATCGCGCGAGCGATGGACGACGTGCTTGTCAAACTCTTCGAAAGTTCCTTCGTCGAGCAGAAAGGCGATGCGCTCGCGCGCAGTTAATTTGCCCGCCGCGTGCTGGCGTTCGATGCGCTCGCGCCCGCCGCCTTCTTCGGCGCGACGTTCGCGCTCGCGCAGTCGCTCTATTTTCGAGAGCGCCGGTTTCGTCTCCGTGCGTGTTGAAGCCATAAATTTTCGTGCCGTTTAATTATTGCCGGGGCGGAATTGTACACCATGAATACCGCTCGCCGTGCCGTATTTACATCTGACCGTCAAAGGGGTGCTCCCTGCGCTCGATGAGCGAGAGCAATTCCGCGAGCGCGTGCCGCGCAGACTCGCGCACGGATTCGGGATAACCGTAGAGGGCTGCGTTGGCGGCAAACTCTTCTTCGTCGAGAATGCGATAGGAGAAATCCGGCGCGACGAGTACGTCTATGTCGAGGTCTGTGAAGGTCAGGACGTGGCCGTCGAATTTCGCAGGCTGATTGATGTTGCAGTAATAGTTTCTCAATGCGCCCCACGGTTCATGGAAACGAAAGACGCTGTACCAGCGATCCGTCCAGTAGTATTCCGCGCTCAGCGTGCCGGGGGCAATCGTGCCGAGTTGGTCGTGTCGTATCTCTTCTGCGAACACGCCTTCGACGACGACGAGCGAGCCGACGCGCCGGACCAGTCCGGCCTGCCATTCACGATGCAAACGCCCGTCGAACTTGCGCGCGTGAACCGTGACGGGCGGCCTCGCCTGCGCCCCCTCCGCGCCCGCTGCTGAACTTTCAACCCCCATGCCGCCTTTTGTCATCCTTTACCTGCCAGCCCGCACGGGATTGGCGAGCAGCCCTACGTGTTCGACTTCGACTTCGCACACGTCGCCGTCAGCCAGAGGTGCGACGCCCGCAGGGGTGCCGGTCGAGATCAGGTCGCCGGGTTCGAGCGTCATGATGTGCGAGATGTAGCGTATGAGATAGGAGACGGGGAAGGCCATTGCGCTCGTGCGCCCGCTCTGGCGCACCTCTCCGTTGACGCGCGTTTCGACGCCGAGGTCGAAAGGGTCTAAGCCGCACACGATGTATGCGCCGACGGGGCAGAAGGTGTCGAATGATTTGGCGCGCGTGAACTGCACGTCGCGGCGTTGGAGGTCGCGCGCGGTGACATCGTTGACGCAGGTGTAGCCGAGCACATAGTGGAGCGGATTTTCGCTATCGCTCAGACGATGCGCACGCCGTCCGATAACGACCCCGAGTTCCCCTTCATGTTCGACGCGCGAAGAGACTGGAGGGAGTTCGATGGCGTCCTGATGACCGACGACGGATGAAGGCGGCTTGAGAAAGAGCAGAGGCTCGTCGGGCATCGGGTTGCCGAGTTCGGCGGCGTGCTCTTTGTAGTTGCGCCCGACGCAGACGATCTTCGAAGGCGCGACGGGCGCGAGCAGCTTTACTTCGGAGAGGGCGAAACCTGCGTCCGCGCGGGCGGGCGCGTGCGACGAGGCAAAAATTTGCGCTGCGGAAACCGGATAGACCGTCTCGTCTTCAATCAGGCCGTAGCTCGCCTCGCCTTCGTTCGGGTTGAGAAAGCGGCAGATTTTTTTGCTCATTTAAGGCACCGTTTCGGAGACGACTTCGGAGGGCTGGCTCGTGTTGCCAGCCGTATCTATGGCCGTCAGGTAGTAGAAATATTTCGTGCCGGATTCGACCGCGTCGTCTTGAAAAGTGGTGCGCTCAAGGAGCGTGCGGTTGAGTTTGGTCCAACGCTCTTTCGGCGCAGACGGGTCTGTGGAACGATAGACGTTGTAGCCCG
>DASWNS010000078.1:0-10061 GCA_036399115.1 Pyrinomonadaceae bacterium
GACAAGATCATGGTCGGCGAAATCCGCGACAACGAGACGGCGCAGATCGCCATCCAGTCCGCTTTGACCGGCCACCTCGTGTTCACCACCGTCCACGCCAACAACGTCATCGACGTGATCGGGCGTTTCCTGAACATGGGCGTCGAGCCTTATAATTTCGTCTCGTCGCTCAACTGCGTGCTCGCTCAACGCCTGATCCGTATGCTCTGCGACGTGTGCAAGCGCCCTTATCATCCGACCGAGGACGAACTGCTCGAATCGGGCTTGAAGCCTGCCGAATACCGCGAGCGCACGTTCTACATGAGCGTCGGCTGCGATGCCTGCAATCACACGGGCTATCGCGGGCGCACCGCGATTCACGAACTGCTCAATCTCTCGGACAACGTGCGCGAGATGATCATCGAACGCCGTCCCGGTTCGGAAGTCCGCCGCGCGGCTGAGCAGGAAGGTCTGGCTTCTCTGCGTGAATCCGCGCTCAAGAAGGTTTTCTCCGGCGTCTCGACGCTGCACGAGATCAACCGCGCCACGTTCGTCGAAGAGGTTGACCTGAACGGCAACGGCGCAGGCGCGAAAGTGAACGGCGACGCTCAGCCGCAGGCGGTCTGAAAGCCATCTGAGCCGCCTCGCCGCTCGCCGCCGACGGCTCACTTTGGGCTGGCTTTTTTGGAACAGTCTCTCGCGCTCGTCGTGTAAATACTTCAGGTGGTCAGCCCCGCCCGGTAATGCTGATTGCTGAAATCCCAAACTGAACGCTGATTTATCTTGAGGATCGAAATGAAATTAACAGTTAGTGTGCGTGGCTTCGCTTCGCTCGTCATGGTTTTGTGCCTGCTCGCCGCTCCGGTGGCGGTGCTGGCGAAGAAGGGCGAGAAGAATTACAAACGCGGGTTGGAGCAGGAACGCGCGATGCAATGGGAGCGCGCCGCGCAAGAGTTTGCGCTCGCCGTCGCCGCGAACCCTTCCGACATCGAGTACCAACTCCACTATCGCCGCGCCATCTTCAACGCCTCGCAGCGTTTCATGGAGCAGGGGCGCACGCTCGCCGAACAGGGCGACTTCTCCGGCGCGTATAACGCCTACCGCCAGGCGATGGGCTACGATCCGATCAATGAACTCGCCGCCTCCGAGATGGAGCGCATGTTGCGCCTGCAACGCGAGAAGGAAGGGCGCGACCCGGCGAACGCGAACGGCAACGGCAACGGCGCACCCAACCGCTCGAACGGCACGCCGAGCACGGGCGCAGCCGTCGTCCCCACGTCTTACACGGGCGGCACGGCGAACGGTCTGGGGCAACGCGCGCAGGATGCGCTCCCGGCTCCGCGCACCGAGCAGTTACGCGTCATCAACTACAACGGCGACCTCGAAGGCTTCATACGCAAACTCGGCGATGAACTGAGCCTCAACGTTCTCTTCGACCGCGACTTCCCGAAAGGGCGCACCATCAACATCAACCTGAAAGACGTGACGACGGCGCGCGCGCTCGACCACATCTTCCTCTCGCAGAATCTCTTCTTTCAGAAACTCGACCGCCGCACCATTCTCGTCGCAGATCAATCGAAGCGCGGGCAGTATCAGCAACTCGTCCTGCGCACGTTCTACCTGTCGAACATCGACCCGAACGACGCGCGCTCTCTGATTCAATCTTCCCTGCCGCCGACCGCCGGACGCCAGCCGCAGGTGACGCCCAACAAAGCCACCAACTCCATCACCGTGCGCGACACGCCCGAAAACATACGGCTCATCGCCGAACTGCTGCAAGCCATCGACAAGGATCGCGCAGAAGTCGTGATGGACGTGAACATCTACGAGGTTTCGCGCACGAACCTGCTGCAACTCGGCAACCAGCTCGGCACTTCCGACTCGCTCGGCAACCTCGGCGGCCTCTTGCCGACGCCTTTCCTCTTCGGCGCGCGCAAAGATCGTTTCGGCAACACGACCACGACGACGGGCGGCACGAAGGGCGGCACGACCACGACCGGCTCGCTCATCACGAACGCCATCGGCGGTTCGTTCCTGTTGCCCGCTTCGACCATCACCGCGTTTCAATCGAAGGACAACACGCGTCTCCTCGCGGCCACGCAGGTTCACGCTTTCGACAGCGAACAATCCACCACGCGCATCGGCCAGAAAGTCCCTGTGCAGACGGCGCAGGTGTCGCCCTTCGGCTCGACCATCGGCGGCACGCAGACGGGGCAGCAGCCGGGCGCGGCCTCTTCGCTCTTCGGCGGTTCGGGCTACCCGGTCATCCAGTATCAGGACACAGGCTTGATCCTGAAGTTCACGCCACAGGTCTTCCCGAACCTCGACGTGCAGGTGAAGATGGAGATCGAGTCGAACGACGTGATCGGCGGCGCGACGAACCTGACGCCGACGTTCAGCCAGCGCAACGTCTCCGGCATGGCGCGCATTCCCAATAACCGCACGATGATGATCGCCAGCGTCGCGCAGGATAAGCATTCCGAAGGGCGACAGGGCATCCCGCTCCTCGGCCTCATCCCCATTCTCGGCAGGCTCTTCAGCACGCCGACGCGGAACGACGTAAACTCCGACATCGTGATCACGGTGACGCCGCGCGTTCTGCGTGCGCCGACCGTCAGCCCCGGCGACATCGATCAGCGTCCGAGCGGCACGCTGCAAGCGCCCGTCTCCGAATCGCTCGAAGCCCTGCTTGTGCAGGCCGACCGCGAAGACCAACTCGCCGCCGCGCGCCAGCTTCCGAAAGATGTCGCGCTGCAAGTGCCGACGAACGCCGCTACTACGGTTGCGGCATCGCCCGCCGCAGTTGTCGCGCCCGCCGAGACGCCCGAGGCTCAATCCTACGCGCCCGCGCCGAAAGCCCTCATGGCCTTGACGGACGCGAGCGCACATCACGTCGCCGCCAGCAACAGCAGCACGGCTGCGACGGCAGCCAGCGCGGAGACAGCTGCGCCGCAGGCGAATAAGAGTGCGGAGGCCGTAAAACCGCCCGCGCCCGTCGTCTCAAGCGCGACGGTTGCGCTCGTTCCCATCTCCAATTCCGGCGCGGCCATCACGCCCGCCGCCGCGAACTTGACGACGAAGACCGCCGCTCCGCCGACGGTCAACGCCGCGACGCCTTCAACCAACACGACTCCGGCGGGCAATGCGTCGCCGGTAAATAACGCGTCGCCCGTTCCGGCGACCGTGAAGAACGCGACGCCGCCCGTCGTCGCCAATGCTGCTGCTTCTCCGTCTGCGCCGCTCGCGACGATGACGGAGGGCGGCACGCAACTCTATCTCCTTTCGGGACAGAAGGAGATGCGCGTCGGGGAGCGTCAACGCCTGATGCTGCTCGTCAAGACGACGACTCCGCTCGGACTCGCCGCCGCGACGCTGCGCTTCGACCCGCGCGTCTTTGCCGTGCGCGGCGTCACGCAGGGCAGCCTCTTCGGCGAAGCGAAGGAAGCCTTGCCCTCGATCACGCCTTCGATAGATGCGCGCGGCTCTCTGCTCGCGCTCATCGCGCCCGCTACGAGCGCGCCGATTAGCGGCATGGGCGTCCTGCTGTTCGTCGAAGTCGAAGCTCTGGCGGCAGGCGAAAGCGATGTTACGCTCGACGGGGCGGGCGTCCATCTGATGTCCGTCAGCGGGCAAAACGTGGCGACGCAACTGGCGAACACGCGGCTCACGGTGAAGCCGTAAGCGGCATGAGCGAAACGGGCGGGAGCGATTATGGCAAAGGGTGTGGGGGGAGAGTTGAAAGGTAGCGGCAGACGCCTCTGCGTTTGGGCTTCGCGCACGTTCGCCCTCGCCCCGCGCCGTTCGCAGGGCGGCTGGACGCTCATCGAACTCGTCATCACCATGACGGTGCTCACGATTCTCTCGATGGGCGTGATCCCGATGGTCAAAACCTCCGTCAAGCGGCAGCGCGAACAACAACTGCGCGAGTCTCTGCGCGAGATGCGCGAAGCGATCAAGGAGTTTCACCGCGACGCGCTGAACAGTCCTTATCTGGATGCGCCGCAACTTCAGGCACAGGTTCCGCCGCAGCAGCAACAGCCGACTGTGACCACAGACCCGCGCAGCAAAATGGCGATTGCCGACAAGACCCTGTTTGGAGTTGATAACCCTGACCGCTTTCCGCCGACGCTGGAAACTCTCGTGCAGGGCGTCAGCGTCGCGCCGCGCGTGCAGCAGGTTCCCGGCGCAACCGCCGACGGCAAACTGCCGGAACTGGGCAGCGGTTCGACGCTCGCCTTCAAGAAGAAGATTTACCTGCGCAAGATTCCCGTCGATCCGATAACGGGGAAGGCCGAGTGGGGATTGCGTTCCTGTTACGATTCGCCGGATTCCGGATCGTGGGGCGGCGAAAACGTCTTTGATGTCTATTCGAAATCGCAGGATACCGCGCTGAACGGGCAGAAATACAGTGATTGGTAAAAGGTTAAAAATTGTGAGCAGCGAACAGAGAGCAGGAAGCGGCGGGGAGAGAGGCGGACGGTGTGTAGCTGCGCTGCCCGCTGCGCGCTCCTCTATGTTCACAGGCTTGCGGCGTCGTCGCCTCGCTCTCGCACCGCGTCTACAGCGTGTCGCGGCAACGCGCTCGGGCGGGTTCACCCTGCTTGAGTTGATGATCGTGATCTCGATCATCATCATTCTCGCCATCATCGTGCTGCCGCAATACCAGAAGACGGTGTTGCAGGCGCGCGAGTCGGTCTTGAAAGACGATCTGGCGCAGATGCGCAAGCTGCTCGATCAATACGCCGCCGACAAGGGACAACTCCCGCAGTCGCTCGACGACCTCGCCACCTCCGGTTACCTGCGCGAAGTGCCGATTGATCCGATCACCGGAGAGAAGGACTGGAACGTGATCACGGGGCAAGACCCGAACTCTGCGGAGGGCGGGCAGGGCGTCGTAGACGTGCGTAGTTCCTCCGGCGACCTCTCAACCGAAGGCACGCCATACAGCGAATGGTGATAGGGCAGTGACGAATGACGAGTGACAAGTTAAAACTAAGAATTAAGAACTTGTCTTCAACTCGTCTTCAACTCGTCGCTCGCTACTCGTCACCTGTCCGGCATCAATGAGTTTCTCTTTTAACTTGTCACTCGTCGCCCGTCACTCGTCACTGTTCTCTTATGAATGCTTTCTCAAAGTTGATTAAACCGCGCTTGCCTGCGGCGGCGGTGGGCTTGTCGGGCGAGGGCGCGGCGCTCGTCTCGCTGGATCGCAGGCGCGACGGCTCGCTGCTCGTGCGGCGCGCGGGTTACGTGCCGCTCGCCGAGGGGCTGGTGCAGCCGGGTTTCGACGAGACGAACGTGGCCGACGCGCGCGAATTCGCCGCCGTGCTGCAAGAACTCTCGACGAGCGCGGGCTTGCAGAAGCGTAAGCGTTGGTCTGTGGCGTTGCCGGAAGCGGCGACGCGCACGACGATCCTGACGATGGAGGGCGGCAAGGCTTCGCGCGCCGAAATGGAAGAGATGTTGCGCTGGAAGACCGAGCGCGGCTTCGGCACGCCGGTCGAAGAGTTGCGCGTGGCGCGCGAGCGCCTGCGCCCGGACGGGCAGGGTCGCGCGCGTTATCTTGCGACGGCGGTGCGGCTCACAGTGCTCGCGGAATACGAAGATACGTTTGCCGCGCTCGGCTGGCAGACCGGTTTGATTCTGCCGCGCCACATGGGCGAGGCGTGGTGGCTGATGCGCGGGCGCGTGGCCGCCGCTACTGTCAACGCAGCCGACTCGCTGCTCGTCAGCACGCACCATGAAGGCTTTACCGCCGTCCTGCTGCGCGCCGCCGAACCGCTCCTCGTGCGCAGCATCGTCTGCGACGCGGAAGACCGCGTGGACGAACTCTATCGCTTTCTACTCTACTACCGCGACCGCGTGCAGACGCCTGCCTCGGAAGGCGACGCGCCCCTCGACACCATCGGGCAGATGCTGCTCGCCGGAGACGGCATCGAGCACACGGAAGCGAGCGCGATCATCGAAGAGACGATGGGCTTGCGCCCGCGCCTCATCACCGCCGCCGACGTGCGCCTCGCGCTCCCGTCCGCCGAACTCGACTTCGACCAGATCGCCGCCCCCGCCGGACTCGCCGCCCTCGCGTGGGCTTAAAGTCGTTCGCGTCATGTTCGCTTGAGGGCTTCGAGCGACGCGCGGCATCAGGCGAGAGGATGCCGGATGAGGGGAGTGGCTGTGCAGGGGAACGCGGGCGGCGGAAAGTCTACGCTCGCCGCGAGAGATCGGATCGTTTTGCGCGGCGCAATCTTTAATAAAGGCGCGGCGACGCCTCGCCCGCCAGAGTATGCGGTTCGAGCGCGCGAGTAATGAAACTTTCGCTTTTGTGCCAACGTAAAGACGTTTTATCGAGTTTATGACCGCAACTTCCCCCACCGTGCAAAAGTTCCCCGGCGTCGCCGACTGCGAGTTGGTGACGCGTGCGATAGCCGGGCGCGACGACAGTTTCGAGGAACTCGTCCGCCGCTACCAGCGACCGCTCGTCTCCTACGTCTATCGCATGACGGGCAACTACGAGTCCGCGCTCGACCTGACGCAGGAAGTGTTCATCAAGGTCTACGGGTCGCTCGCCCGCTATCGCCCCGAATATAAATTTTCCACCTGGATTTATCGCATCGCGCACAACACGGCGATTGACCACTTGCGCCGCCACTCGACCCGCGAACAGGAACTCGAAGTGACGACCACCGAAGGCGAGACTTACGAAAAGCCTTATGCCTCCAGCGCGCCGACGCCCGAAGAAGAGAGCGTGCGCGCCGAGCGTCGCGCCGAGATCGAGGATGTCATACAGTCTCTGCCTGCGAGCTATCGTGAGTTGATCGTGTTGCGCCACGCGCACGATCTCAGTTACGACGAGATCGCGGAGGTGACGGGGCTGCCGCTCGGCACGGTCAAGAATCGCATCTTCCGCGCGCGTGAGGCGATGCGCCTGCCGCTCGTCGAACGCGGCATCACGGGCATTTGAGGAGCGCGCCGCGCTGGCAGAGAGATCGTGAGCACCCAACTCAACACCGTCGAACCACCGGAGAAACCGAACGCGTGTCTCGACGTAGCCGCGTATCTCGACGGCGAGTTGGACGCCGCAGAGGGCGCGCTCTTCGAGCAGCACACGAAAACCTGCGCGCACTGCGCGACCGCGCTCCGCGAGCAGCGGCGTCTGCTGTGCGTCCTCGACGCCGCGTTCGGCGATGCGCAGCAACAAATTCAACTCCCCGCAAATTTCACGCAGGTCGTCAAAGCGCGCGCGCAGTCGGACATGAGCAGCGTGCGGCATCGTTCGGAGCGGCGGCGCGCTCTGCTGTTATGCGCGGGACTGGCTGCGCTCTCCTTCGCGCTGCTCGGCGGGCAGGTCTGGGATGAGTTGTTCGCGCCGTTGCGCGCCGTCGCGGGCGTGCTCTTGACGATGCTCGACATGGCGGCGCACGTCCTCGGGGAAGCCGTCGCCGGAATCGCGCTCATGCTGCGCGTGCTCGGCGGGCAGTTGTTCGACGAACCGAGCGCGTTCAGCACCGTCACCTGCATTATTCTCGCGCTCGCCGTCGTGCTGCTCTTCCGGCTCATCGGGAGTTATCATCGCACCTCGCGCCTCCCCGACTAAAAGAAAACTCTCCGCGCTAAAACTCTCCGCCCCTTTCATACGTAACAACTCTGGCTTATTCGACTATAGCTCTGCCGGGACGCGATGACAGACGTGAACACGTTCATTCTCCAACCAACTACGCCGCCGCTTGCCACTTTGCGCCTCCTTTCGCGCTGGTGCGCGGTTCTCTGCGCGCTCCTGTGCGCCGGAGTCTCGGTCGATGCGCGGACGCCTTCCGTGCGCGTGGCGGAGAACGATCCGACGACGCTGATCGTAGAAGGCGACGATACCAATGATGTGTTCGGGATGGGTCGTTCGGTTATCGTGCGCGGGAGAGTCAAGCATGGCGTGACGGCCTTTGGCGGCGATGTGTTTGTCGAAGCGCACGGGCGCGTCGAAGGAGACGTGGGCGTCATTGGCGGCACGATCACGCAGCGGGAAAATTCTTACATCGGCGGCGACGTGCTCGTCATCGGCGGCGCGTATCATCACGACAAGGCTGCGCCCGGACGCAATCCGGCCTCGAAGACGGTCATGTACACGGGCTACGAAGAGGAGTTGCGCGAACTGGGACGCAACCCTTGGTCGGTGCTCGAACCGAAATGGACGACGGCCTCCTTCGGCCTGCGCGTCCTGTCCGTCCTCTTCTGGTTCATCGTCTCTCTGGCCTTGACCGCCGCCACGCCGGGCGCGATCAGTCGGGCGGCCACGCGTTTGCAGTTGACGAGTCTGCGCGTCGCGGCGATTGGCCTGCTGGCGACCATCGTGCTCTTGTTCGGCGTGCCGGTCGCGCTCTACCTGTTGCCGCCCGTGCTCGGCGTCTTCGTGGGCGCGCTCGCGCTCCTGTTCTGGGTCGTCGCCTATCTCTTCGGGCGCGTCCCGATCTACGCGGCCACCGGGCGTTGGCTGCAACGCCTGTTGCTCAACGAAACGCAGCGTTCCGAATCAATCGCCCTGCTGCTCGGCGCAATCTTCTGGGCGGTCGTGCTGTCGCTGCCCTACATCTGGGCGTTCGCCTTCGCCGGTCTGGTCGTGACGAGTCTGGGGCTGGCTCTGACGGCGCGCTATCGCATCGGCTGGAAGTCGCCCGTCTCCGCCGCGCGGTCTTAGACTCACCCGCCGCGTTCGTCAATCTCACCGTTAAATCCCCGGCGTTCCCTGAAATTCCGCGAAATTTGCGCAAACGAAGGCGACTAAAAGAGGCCGTCGCGCGTCTAACCTCTCGCGGCGAACGCACGCTCCCCATACTCCCCAAACTCCCTGTTGACGAAACTTTCCCGCCATTTGAGACGTGAGACGCGCCGGAGCGGCGCACGCGCCGGGAACCGTCGGCTTTGCGCGATTCGACAAAACGTGCGAAAACGGCAACACTATTGGCTCGCAGATGTAAAACATTAATCGTTTCGAGCGTTTATCTACTGACCGAAAAGAGCATCAAGATGAAAAAGCAACTTCTGACCTTCGCCACCCTCGCGCTCGTATCGAGCCTGAGCCTCGTTTCCGCGCAGATTCCCGCCACCGGCACAGCCGCGTCGCAACCGGCGCAGACCGATAAAGCGATCACCGCGAACGGCGTGCTCGGCGACGTGACGGCCATCAACACGGAAGCGAAAGGTTTGTCCGTCAAGACCGACGCGGGCAACACCGTCACCGTCGTCTTCAGCGACACCACCTCCTTCATACGCGCGCAGCCCGGCGCGACCACGCTCGAAGGCGCGACCAAAATTACGCCCGCCGAGATCAGCGTCGGCGACCGCGTGTTTGCGCGCGGCAAAGTGGCTGACGATCAAAAGAGCGTGATGGTGCGTGCGCTCGTCGTGATGACGAAGGCCGACATCGCGAAGAAGCATGAGCGCGACCGCGAAGAGTGGCGACGGCGCGGCATCCTCGGCACGGTCACGGCGGTTAATCCCGCCACCAAAGAGATCACTGTCTCCACCTCCACGCCCGAAGGCTTGAAGCCTCTCGTCGTGGAGGCGGGGGGCGAGAAGATTATGTTTCGTCGTTACGCGCCCGACTCCGTGAAGTTTGCGGATGCGAAGACGAGCAGTTTCACCGAGTTGAAGGTCGGGGATCGTTTGCGCGCGCTCGGCGAACGCAGCGCGGACGGCGCGCGCTTCACGCCCGAAGAGATCGTCTCCGGCGCGTTTCGTCAACTCGTCGGCACGGTCACGGCGGTTGACGCGGCGACGAACGAGATCAAGATCACGACGCAGGACAAGAGGCCGCTCACCATCGTCGTCAATCAGGATTCAAACCTGCGTCGCCTGCCGGCGATGATGGCGCAGATGCTTGCGGCGCGCGCAGCGGGCGGCGGCGCGGCGAACGGTCAGGGCAGCGGCGGCACGCGTCCTCCGCAGGCGGGAGGCGAGCCGGGCGCAGGCGGCAACGGTAGAGGCGGCGGTGGCGGCGGAGGCGGACGCCGGATGGGCGGTTTCGACCCGCAGGACATGCTCGAACGGATGCCGCAACTGACGCTTGCCGAGTTGAAACCGGGCGACATGAT
>DASWNS010000079.1:0-2366 GCA_036399115.1 Pyrinomonadaceae bacterium
CTTCCAACTCCGAAGAGATCATCAACACGCCCAGACCCGATTCGGCGAGTTCGCCCACGAGCGACTGAATCTCGCCCTTCGCGCCGATGTCTATGCCGCGCGTCGGTTCGTCGAGAATGAGAAACTTCGGGTTCTTGCAGAGCCAGCGCGCGAGCAGAACTTTCTGTTGATTGCCGCCCGACAACTCGCGTATTTTCTGGTCGGCGTTCGCGGCCTTGATGCCGAGCCGCTTCATAAACTTGTCTACGATCTCGGCCTGCCGCGCGCGCGAGACGACGCCGAGCGTGGAGAGCGCGGGCAGCGCGGCGAGCGTTAAATTCTCGCGCACGCTCAACTCCGGGATGATCCCTTCGGCCTTGCGGTCTTCCGTGAGGAACGCGATCCCGGAATCAATCGCCTCGTTCACAGAGCCGCGCTTGATCTTCTTACCTTCCAACTTCACTTCGCCTTCTTCCACGCTGTCCGCGCCGAAGATCGCACGCGCCGTCTCCGTGCGTCCCGAACCGAGCAAGCCCGCCATGCCGACGATCTCGCCGCGCGCCACCTCCACCGTCACGTCGTTCAGCTTTCGCCCGCGCTTCAAATTCTCCGCGCTGAGAAGGGGCGTCGCGTCTGCTCCGGCATTTGCGCCCGCGTGTTTGAAAGCGGTCGTACCCTGTCGCAGTTCGTCGCGCTGCTTGCCGAGCATGAGGCAGACGAGATCGATCTTCTCAAGCCCTGCGAGCGGGCGCGTGGCGACAAACTTCCCGTCGCGCAGGATCGTCACGCGGTCGCAGACCGTGTACAACTCGTCGAAGCGATGGCTGATATAGACGACCGCCGTGCCTTCCGCTTTCAGCCGCCGGATCACGTCATAGAGAATCTGCACCTCATGTTCCGTCAGCGAACTCGTCGGCTCATCGAGGACCACCACTTTCGCGTCGAACGAGACGCCGCGCGCAATCGCCACCATCTGCCGGAGCGCGATGTTGAGGCTGCCGAGCGGCGCGCGCGGGTCGATCTCTAAGCCGAGGCGTTTGAGCAGCGCGCCGGAGTCCGCGTTCATACGCTTCCAATCGATGAGGCCGAAGCGTCGCGGCTCGCGCCCCAGATAGATGTTCTCGGCCACGGTGCGGTAGGTCAGCAGGTTGACCTCCTGATAGACGGCGACGACGCCCGCGCCCTGCGCATCTTCCGGCGTGCGAAAGTCTACGGCGCGCCCTTCGAGAAAGACCTGCCCGCCGTCGCGCGTGTACGCGCCCGTCATGATCTTGATCAGGGTTGACTTGCCCGCGCCGTTTTCGCCGACGAGCGCGTGCACCTCCCCGCGCTCCAACGCCAGATCGACATTCGACAGCGCGGTTACGCCCGAAAAGATTTTCGTGATGCCCTTCATGCGGAGGACTGGCTCGTTCGTGCTCATAAGAATTTGTCCATCGCCGGTTGCCCGTGGCCGGTTACCCGTGGCCTGTCGTTTTCGTCTCGCCCGGATTCGAGACTCTTATCTTTAGCCCGCCGCTCTTGAACCACAACGACGTGCAACCGGCCACAGGCAGCGGACGGCTTTTCAGTATGCTTCGTTCAAAAACTGCGCCGCGTTCGTCTTGTCGAAGAGGCGATCTTCGATGCCGATGAGGGGCGGAAGTTTCTCGCCCGCCCAGAATTTTTCGAGCGTGGCGAAGGCCAGTGGTCCGAAGCGCGGGTTGGACTCGATGGTCACGTTCATCTTGCCGTCGATGATGGCTTGCAGCGCGCTCTTCTGCCCGTCAACCGAGACGATCAGGACTTCCGTGCCCGGTTTCATCCCGGCGGCTTCGAGGGCTTGAATCGCGCCGAGCGCCATCTCGTCGTTGTGCGCATAGACGGCTGTGATCTCTTTGCCTCTGGCCTGAATGATGTTCTGCATCACGTCGCGCGCCTTCGCGCGGTTGAAGTCGCCCGTCTGCGTCTGGATGATCTTCATCTCCGGGTGCTTCGCGATCTCGTCGGCAAAACCCTTCGCGCGATCCGCCGTGACGGACGCGCCGCTCGTGCCGCTCAGTTCGACGATGTTGGCTTTGCCGTTCGACGCCTTCGCCAGCCACTCGGCGGCGCGCTGTCCCTGCTTCACGAAGTCGGACTTGAGCACGGTGACGAAATCTTCTCCCGCCGTGCCCGACGCTTCGCGGTCGACGAGGATGACGGGAATGTTCGCGCTCTTGGCCGCCTGCAACGCCTGCTCGAACCCTTCTTTCTCGCGCGGCGCGAGCAGGATCGCATCAACCTTCTGCGAGACGAGGTCTTCGACGTTCGACACCTGCTTGGCCGTGTCGCCCTGCGCGACCGTCACGCGCAGGTCATACTTGTCCGCGTGCTTGGCCGCTTCCCCTTCGATGCTCCTCGTCTCG
>DASWNS010000080.1:0-12409 GCA_036399115.1 Pyrinomonadaceae bacterium
ATCCGCCGATATTCAGTTCGAACTTTTAATACACGAGGAACAACATAGATGCGTAGGTCAACCCCCTTGACCCTGTTACTGGTTTATTCGCTCCTGTTATCAACGACGGGCGCGCTGCCGCTCCCCGCGACGCACGCGCAAGTCTCCGAGCGTCGCGGCAACTCGCTGCCCGGTAAGATGTCCGACTCGCTGCGCAGGCGTGCGAAGGCTTCGCGGCAGAGCAACAAAGACGGCGACGGCGGCGAGCGTGCGCGCGTCATTCTCAATCTGGCCGGAGACTCTGCGGCGGTCAAGCAATCGCGCGCGCTGTTGCAGGGCGCGGGCGCAAACGTCCGGCAGGAGTTGAACGAACTCGGCATGATGGTGGCGGACGTGCCCGTCGAACGACTCGAAGAACTCGCAGCGCACAGCGAAGTCGCATGGATGTCGGAAGACGCAGAGGTGCGGACGCTTGCGACGACCGACAACACGAGCCATCTTGAGTTGACGACCGGCGCGAGCAAAGTTTTGCCGTCGGATGTGACGAAGGGCGGCGCGGGCAACGGCGTCGGCATCGCCTTTCTCGATAGCGGCATCAGCCGCCCGGACGCAGCGGAGTTTGCGGGCTACACGCTCGACACGAGCGGCGGCCTGCTCGGCGGCGGCGGCCTCCTCGGCTCCGGTCTGCTCTCCACCCCGACGCTTACGCCCTACAACCGCATCACAAAGGAGATGGACTTCACCGGCGAAGGCACGAAGCTCGACAACTACGGACATGGCACGCACGCCGCCGGAGTCGCGGCGGGCACGGGTCAGGCGAGCGAAGAGTACGCGGCGAGCCACGCGGGCGCGCCCACTTACGGCGGCATCGCGCCGATGGCGAACCTGATCAGCGTGCGCGTGCTCAATTCGCAGGGCGTCGGCACAGTCTCCGGCGTCATCGCCGGGATCAACTGGGTCATCCAGAACAAGTCAACCTACAAAATCCGCGTGATGAATCTCTCGCTCGGCACTTCGATCACGCAGAGCTACAAGACCGACCCGCTCTGTCAGGCGGTCGGGCGCGCGGTTGACGCAGGCATCGTCGTGGTTGTTGCGGCGGGCAACCTCGGCAAAGATTCCAACGGGCAGACGATCTACGGCGGCATTCTCTCCCCGGCCAATTCGCCGAAGGTCATCACCGTCGGCGCGACCAACACGCAGGATACCGTCAAGCGTTCGGACGATGTGGTGACGACCTACTCTTCGCGTGGTCCAACGCTCGTTGACGGACTCGTCAAGCCCGACCTCGTCGCGCCCGGCAACCGCATCGGCGCGGCGGAATCGTCCGTCACGTCTCCCACGGCGAGCAGTTCTTATTCGACGAGCGGCGGCGGGGGATTGCTCGGCGGTCTGGTCTTAGGCAGCCCGACCACGACGAAGCCGATTGCGACCGGCACGTATCGCGTCTGGAGCGGCACCTCTTTCTCCGCGCCCGCCGTCTCCGGCACGGTCGCGCTGATGCTCGAAGCCAATCCCTCGCTCACGCCGCGCATCGTCAAAGCACTCCTGATGCGCACGGCGCAACGCCTGCCCTACTACGAAACGAGCGTGATGACAGGGCAGATGTCCGCCTACGAGCGCATCATCACGGAAGGCGCGGGCGAACTGAACGCCAACGCTGCCGTCGCGCTCGCACGCGCCGTCCGCCGCGACGCCAACCTCGCGCGGACGGGCGAGAATTTGATCACCAACTCGAAGCTCACTTACGCCACCGTCCCCGGCATCACTTCCCCTATCGGCGGTGAGGCCATCCCGCTCAACAACGGCCTCGTCTGGTCAGACGGCGTTGCCTTCAACAGTCGCCTGCAACTGACAAACGGCTACCGCCTCTCAGACGGGCGCACGATCACGAGCGGCTTCGCCATCGCCGACGGCTACCTGAACGCAGACGGAAGCTACGTGCTCGGCAACGGCATCGTCGTCGCCAGCGGCATTGTCGTGGCGAGCGGCATCGTGGTAGCGAGCGGCATCGTCGTGGCGAGCGGCATCGTGGTGGCGAGCGGCATCGTCGTCGCCAGCGAGTATGTGCTGGCCGACGGGTCGTTTTCCACGGGCGCGCTGAACGGCTGTAGTTTTAACTACGAGGCCGTCTGGGCGTCGAATCTGGTTGATCCGGGCACGGTGGACATCAAGCCAGACCAAGTGATCCTGCTCGGCGAGGACGCGGTTCCCGTCGGCGTGCGGCGTCTGGCAAACGTCAGCCCGCTCTACCCGCGCCGCTAGGAGAATCGAGGGACGTGCAGGCAGGCGCGCTTGCTTGCACGTCCTTCAACCTGCCGCCCTCGACTCGCCTCTCTTAAACCCGCTTCTCTGCAACTCGCTGCCTGTCAAACCTGAAAGTGCGCACCATGACGCCGGACAACGCCAAAGTAAAAAGCAACGATCTCTACACGACACTGCTCACCGTCGTCAGTCTCGCCTTGTGGCTCGCGGCGAGCGTAACCTTTTTTGTCGAGCATGCGTGGCGGGAACAACTGGCGGTGCTCGCGCTCTTGCCGCTCGTCATCGTGACGGGCATGTTCCCCAACACCCTGCCGCTGCCCTCCGCCCTCAAGCTCTCGGAAGAGCGCATGAACTTTACGCTCTCGGACGCGCTCGTACTTTTGATCGCCTGTCGTTACGGCTTCGCCGCCTGCGTCTTTGTGGCGGGCATCGAAGGACTCACTTCGTCGAGACGCGTCGTTCGTCGTCTCTCCAGCAATCTCTATTCGTTCGGCATGATGTCGCTCGCGGCGGCGGCGGCGGCGGCGAGCCTCCATGCCGTGCTGCGCTACGGTTTCGGCGAAGCTGCCGGTACGGAGCACGCTTTTCCCGCTATCGCCGTCGCCGTGCTCGCGGCGAGCATCGTGCACATCAGCGTCAACACGGGCGTCATCTCGCTGCTCTTTGCGACGCGTCTCGGCGTCCCGGTCATGTCGAGTTGGAAGGAGAACTTCCGTCTGGCCGTGCCGCTCTTTCTGCCGACGAGTGCGGCAGCGAGCTTGATGTACATCGGGCTGCAATACAACGCGCTCACGATGGTCGCCATCGGCGCGCCGCTCCTCTTCGCCATCTACTTCGGGCACCGACGCTACCGCGACAGCATGCAGGAGCAACTCAATCTCATCGAGCGCGCACAGCAGGAACGCATCTCGACGCTCGAACAGGCGCACCGCGAAACCATCGAAGCGCTCGCCGTCACGATCAATGCGAAGGACGAGGTGACGCACGAACACGTCCTGCGCGTGCAGATTTACGCCGCCGGGGTGGCGCGCCTGCTCGGCTGCTCAGATGCCGAGATCGAAGCCCTGCGCGCGGGCGCGCTCCTGCACGACATCGGCAAGATCGCCGTGCCCGATTACATCATCAAGAAACCCGGCAAGCTCACCGCCGCCGAGTTTGAGAAGATGAAGATTCACACGCTCGTCGGCGCGCAGATACTCGGTCGCGTCGGCTTCTCATACCCGGTCGTGCCCGTCGTGCGCTCGCATCACGAGCGTTGGGACGGCAAAGGCTACCCCGACGGCCTCGCGGGCGATAGCATCCCGCTCACGGCGCGCATCCTTTCGGTGGTCGATTGCTTCGACGCCGTGCGCGAAGACCGGCAGTATCGCAAAGGCATGACGCGCACGGAGGCCATAGACTACCTGATGGGTCAGAGCGGGACGCAGTACGACCCGCGCGTCGTCGGAACTTTCATCACGCACCTGCCCGAGTTCGAGGCCGAGATCGCGGCGCACCGCAACACGACCGCGCCGACCTACGGCATCGAACCCGTCGAGCAACTATCGGAGGCCGCGCGCCGCGTCGCCCCCGCCGCAGGTCTGGCCGAAGCGTCTGCCGCGCCCCACCCACAGACGGCGGAGGTCGAGTTCACAGAGGCCGAGCGCGACGCGCTTTCACACGCCGCCCGCCGCTTGAGCGAGGCGCGCGATACGGATGAAGTTATCGCTTCATTCATCGAGAGTGTGAAAACGCTCGTGCCTTACGATTCATGCGCGTTGACGCTCGCCCCGCCGCACACGGACGAGTCGCACATGGCCTACGCGGACGGGCGACACGCAGACCTCTTGAACAATTTCCGCATCATCCCCGGCGAAGGCGTGACGGGCTGGGTGCTCGCCAATCGTCAACCGTTCTACAACGCTGATCCCTTGCTCGACCTTCCGCCCGCGCTCGCGGCGCGCGACGATTCCTACCGCACGCTCGCCGTCTGCCCCATCCTGCGCGGCGTCGAGCTTCACGGCGTCGTCACGCTCTACTCCGCAACGCTGCGAACTTACGAACCCGCTCAACAGCAACTCATCGAAGCGTTGGCCTCGCTGCTCGCCGCGAGGCTCTCCGCCAACGCTCAAGTCGCATCGCCCACGGTTCTTGAAATCTCGCCGCCCGCTACCGCTCATCTATCGCAGGGCGAGTTGGCTTTCAATATGCCGCCGCCGCACCTTGCGGGCGTTGCGCTCGAATCCGAGTTGGCGCACTAGTCGCTTCGATACGTTAGACGCCAGCGCAACGCTGCAAAGAGAAAGTCACCGCCGCCGACTCCACCGACTCCACGCACAGACTCGACACGCTTCCCGCCACGCATTTTCCCTCCGCCGCTTTCAAGCCGACTGCCCGCGTACTACTATCGGGGCGGCGCACGCATCTGATATGTGTGCGTCGTCCGTACACGGCGGCATCCGGCCACGGCGAGCTATGCCGTGCGAGGCGATTTCGTTCACGAGACGGGAGGATTCGCGTTGAGAGAATTGAAACAGACGGGCATCGACAACAACGCCGTCGCCACGCGCACGGCGACGGGTACGCTCACGCCTGAGAGGCGGCACACGCACGTCGAGATCGAGCAGAGCCTCGACCAACTGAGTCGCTGGATGGACGGGCTTTTTCGCGTTCCGGGCACGAGTTGGCGTTTCGGCCTCGACGCCATCGTCGGCCTCATTCCCGGCGTCGGCGACACGGTCACCACCATCGTCGGCTTCTACATCCTCGCCGCGGGAGTGCGCTACCGCGTCTCGAAAGCGACGCTGCTGCGCATGGGACTCAACATCGGCGTCGATTACATCTTCGGCGCGATCCCTGTCCTCGGCGATCTCTTCGACACCGCCTGGAAATCGAATCAAAAGAACGTCGAACTGCTGCGCCGCCGCGCCACCGTCACGGCAGAGGAAGCGCGCTCCGGACGACTGAGCGACTGGCTCTTCGTCGGCCTCGTCATGCTCTGCCTGCTCGCGCTCCTCGTCGGCTCGATCACGATCCTCTGGTTCATCCTGCGCTTCCTCTCAGACCAGTTCTCCGCGCTCTTTTAAACTGAACAGAAACGGCGCGACTCGAAAACGAAGAAGGCGATCCCACTGGCGGGATCGCCTTCTTCGTTCTAACACGTCTGTCGCTTGTGCGCTCCGAACTGCTCAGGAGGCCGCCTGCCCCGTGTGCTCTGCGAGCACGCGTTCGAGCACAGCCGCGACCTCTTCCAAACCCTGCTCGCCCGACGCGAAGCTGCGCAATTTTCCCTCGCCGTCGAACAGGTAATAGGCGGGCACGTCGCCCTGCTCGTTCTGAAACGCATCGCGCAACTTGTATTCGTTGTCCACCGCGCACGGCTCCGTGATGTTGCAGAGCGCGACGCCCTCGCGCACCGTCTCCGTATCCGCCTCGGCCTCCTCGCGCGGCGTGTGCACGGCGATGACGCGCAAGCCGTCAGCCGCGCGCTCGTCGCGCCAAGCCGCCACGCGCGCCATGTTCCCTTTGCAGGCGTCGCAATTGACAGACCAGAAGTGAACCAGCGTCGGCTGTCCCTTCGCCTCCGCCTCGGCGCGCGCGCCCGTCGCATTGAACCACTCGGTCGCGCCTTCCAGCGAAGGCATGTCCGTCCCGATCCTCGGCATAACTCACCCCTCTAAAACAGTGACAAGTGACAGGTGACGAGTGACAAGTTAAAACCATGAGCGGCTTTCGGCTGCCCGCTGTCACATCTCTTGTTACTTGTCACTGCTTTCAAACTTGTCACTTGTCACTCGTCACTGCTTCCATTACTGCTTTCATTCTAACGCTCGCTAAAGGTGGCCGCAAAGAGGCCGTCGGCTTCACAGGGTCGGATGGCGCGCGACGTAATCGACGAGCGCGCGGACGTAGGAGGGAAACGGCGGGCAGGCGATATGGTGCGGCGCGAGCAACTCGACGGCGCGGCTCGTATCGTAAGTTTGCTTGATGAAGAAATAGGGCACGCCGATGTGCGGCAGCTTCGTCAACTTCTCGGAGAACGGGAGGCCGAGCGTCGCGCGCACGAGCGGCTTCGGCAGTTGCACGCGCGAACCGCGCCCCACGAGCGCGTGCGCGATGGTTTCAAAAAGCTCGCTCGTGGTGAGCGGTTGCGGGTCTGCGAGTTGGACGGTCGCGCCCACCGCGCTCGCGTCGCGCGCCAGTGCCGCCATCGCTTCGACCACGAAATCAACCGGCACGATGTTCAGACGCACATCCCTGTTTCCGATGTTCACCAGAGAGAAAAGCCCCGGCCAGATGCGCAGGTACTTGATCAGGTAATAGACGCCGTCGTACTTCGCCGTCTCGCCCGAACGCGAATCGCCGCACACCACCGCCGGACGATGAATCGTCACAGGCAACTCGCCCTTCAATCGTTCGACTTCCAACTCGGCGAGATATTTCGTCTCCTCGTAAAAATTGCGGAAGCCCGCCGTGTGTGCCAACTCGTCTTCGCGAATCAGCCCCTCGCGCAAGCCCGCGACGTAGCAGGTCGAAACGTAATGATAACGCGTGAGATGTTTGCACGCGCGCGCAAACTCGTTGACGTGGCGCGTGCCCTCCACGTTCACACGCATCGCAGGCTCGCGCCGCACGGCCAGATCGTAAATCGCCGCCAGGTGAAACAACACGTTCGTCTCCGCAGACGCCCGCGCAAACTCGGCTTCGCTCATCCCCAGCCGCGCCTCGCTCGTGATGTCGCCTTCAACGATCCGAAAACGCTCCGCGCTCGCGCCCGTCTCCGTGGCCAGCCGCGCCACCTCTTCGCGCGCACGCGACAGGAAAGCGGGCTGCACCAGCAGGACGAAGCGCGTGGAGGAAGCGTCGCGCGCCAGTTCCTTGATCAAACGCGCGGCGATGAAGCCGGGGAAACCTGTGAGAAAAATTGTTTCTTGAGATAACATAAAAAGCACTCATCACGGAGACACAGAGGAGACGGGCGCACGAAAGTTTCTGTGTGTGGCGCGGCTTGTGTCGGGCGAGTATAATTCAAGCACTTTGGCATAACCTAACTGCCCTCTGCCTGTCCGGCGCGAGATGCGCTTCCGTGCCCTTCGTCGCCGGTGCAGGAGAAAAGTTAAGTCCCGAATTTATTGTTAGCGTTCAAGGAGAAGAAGAGTTCGCATGCAATTTCCCCGTCCTCTCGTCGTCCGGCGACACACGCTGCTCGCACTCGCGCTGACGATAGTTTCCGCCGTCTCGACCTACGCGCAGGCCAACGCGCAGGCCAATGTGCAGGCGACCGCGACGCCGTCGCCCCAAGCCGGGGAGACGGTGCGCGTGACGCTCCTGCAAGTCAACGACGTATACCAGATTTCGCCTGTAGATCGCGGCAGGCGCGGCGGCCTCGCGCGCCTCGCCACGCTCCGGAAAATAGTGTTGGAGGAATCGCCGCACACGCTCTACCTGCTCGCGGGCGACACGCTCGCGCCTTCGGTCGCTTCGAACATCTTCAAAGGCCGACAGATGATCGCCGCCTGGAACGCCACCGGACTCGACTATGCCGCGCTCGGCAATCACGAGTTCGACTTCGGCGATGCAGTCCTGCGCGAGCGCATGCGCGAATCGAAGTTCACATGGCTCGGCTCGAACGTGTTCGACCGCAAGACCGGCAAACTCTTCGGCGACATGCCGCCCTTCGTCGTGCGCGAATTCGGCGGCGTCAAAGTCGGCCTCTTCGGGCTGCTCACAGTGGACACGAAGCAGACCTCTTCGCCCGGTGCGGACGTGGAGTTTCGCGACCCTTGCCGCACGGCCAATGAGACGATCAAACAACTCCGCCAACGCGGCGTGCGCACCATCGTCGCCATCACGCACCTGACCATCGAGAACGACAAGCGGCTCGCGCGCTGCGCTCCCGGCATCGACGTGATCATCGGCGGCCACGAACATTCCGTGCTGCAATCGCTTTCGGAGCGCACGCCGATCTTCAAGATGGGATCGGACGGGCGCAATCTCGGACGCATCGATCTCAACATCTATCGCCGCAACGGCACGGTGGAGAGCGTCGATTGGGAGATCATCCCGGTGACGGACGGGGTGGAGGAAGAGCCGAAGTCGGCAGCCATCATCGCCGAATATGAGAAGAAGCTGTCAGCCGAACTCGACCTGCCCGTCGGTCGCACCACGGTCGAACTCGACGCGCGGCAGGAGACGAACCGCTCGCGCGAAACGAACCTCGGTTCGTTCATCGCCGACTCGTATCGTAAGTACGCGAAAGCCGACGTGGCGATTGTCAACGGCGGCTCGATTCGTTCGAACACAACTTATGGTCCCGGCACGATCACCAAGCGCGACGTGCTCTCGATCCTCCCGTTCGAGAATCCGATTGTGAAAGTCGAGGTCACGGGCGCGACGCTGCGTGCCGCGCTCGAACACGGCGTGAGCCGGATTCGAGAAGAGAAAGAGGCGGGACTCTTTCCGCAAGTCTCAGGTCTGCGTTTCACTTACGACGGGCGGCTCGCCCCCGGCGCGCGGGTTAAGAGCGTGACGGTGAACGGCGCGCCGCTCGACAACGGCAAGACCTACACGCTCGCCGTCAACACATACGTGCTCGGCGGCGGCGACGGCTACACGATGTTCAAAGACGCCCCCCTTCTGCTCAAGCCCGAAGAGGCGCAGGTTGAACCCGCCATGCTCATGAACATCATCGCCGCCGCCGCAGAGATCGCCCCGGCCACTGACGGGCGCATCGAGCGCAGTGACAAGTGACGAGACGGAAGTGATGAGTGATGAGTGATGAGTGATGAGTGATGAGTAATGAGTGATGAGTGATAAAGTTGATGAGCGCACAGCCGGAAACTGTTCCTGCTTTTAACTCGTCACTCGTCACTTGTCACTCGTCACTGAATTATTATGTTTGAAGAAGATACTTTATTGAGTGGCGCGAAGAGCGAGGCCGTGGAGTTGTTCCGGCGCGCGTATGAGGCGCAGCAGTCGCAGGCTTACGCGGAGGCCATCGAGTTGTACCGCCGTTCCATCGAAACCTATCCGACCGCCGAGGCGCATACCTTTCTCGGTTGGGCTTATAGTTTTCTGGAACGCTACGACGAAGCGATTGACGCCTGCCTCGAAGCCATTCGCGTCGATCCGGCCTTCGGCAATCCTTACAACGACATCGGGAGTTATCTCATCGCCAAAGGCGATCTCTACAACTGCGTACGCTGGTTCAAGCGCGCCCTCGAAGCGGCGCGTTATGAGTCCTACGCGTTCCCGCATTTCAATCTGGGGCGCGTCTACGAGCAGCGCGGCCACCTGCTCAAAGCCGCGCGCCATTACGGCCTCGCACTCAAGCAAGCCCCGGACTTTGCGCAGGCCACCAAAGCTCTCCGCCGCCTGCAAGCCCGGCTCAATTGATCTCCCGCCCCTCTCGCACCACACACGAAAGAAAGTCGCAGCGACATGAACACGTACCTCCTGACCTGGAGTCCGAAGAAGTGGCAATGGACTGACCTCTCACAACGGATTAGAGAGATCACGGAGAGAGGATTCTCTCTCACCGATTGGAGTTGCGGGAACAACAAATCAATCGCCCGTGGAGACAGGCTGTTCCTGCTGCGTCAGGGCGAAGAGCCGAGAGGAATCGTCGGGGCGGGGTTCGCCGCCTCAGAGCCTTATGCGGAGATTCACTGGCGCGAAGAGAAAGCGCGGGTCGGCAAGACTACCATGTACGTAAAAGTTCGTTGGGAGATTCTGTTGAACCCCGAAAGCGAATCCATCTTTCCCCGCGAGTGGTTGAATGAAGGCTTCCTGTCAAAAGTAAACTGGAACACACAAATATCCGGCATCAGCATCCGTAGCGAGGCGGCGGATATTCTCGAAGAGAGGTGGGAGGCATTTTTGGAAAGCAGGGAAAACGAGTTCTCTCTTTTCAGCAATGCTTCGCCGGACTAGCCGGACGCCTCTTCGCCAGTCGGCAACCGGAAGAGACTGCTTGTTCATAACCGGCTACACACGGGGCGTCACTCCGTCTCGTGCGGCTCAATGCCCGACACAATGCCCGACATAATGCCCGACAAGTCGCCCTTGAAGAGTTCGCGGTTGAGCCGCATCTTGCGGCGGTTGGCACCCACGGAGACATAAACCACCCCGGCCTCCGCCACTTCAATGCGCACGGAGATTTCGCTTTAACGTCCGGCTTCGGCGATTCGATAATTCAGCTACACGCTCCGCAACATTCGACCTTCATTTTTGTGCCTGCTGCCGATTACTCTGGCGGATGCAACCGAATGGGGATAGAATGTGCCAGCCTTCTAGTTCTCATAATGTTCTGCCCCGCGCCGCAACTCATCACTCGTTGCTAGAAGAAGCTCATCTCTCCTCGTCAGAAAGATGCCTCTCACTACAGGTACACAACTCGGACGCTACGAAATCTGCTCGCTACTGGGCATGGGCGGCATGGGCGAAGTGTACTTAGCTTACGACTCACGGCTGAGGCGCAAGATCGCGCTCAAAGTTCTACCCGATAGCTTGATTGACAGCCCCGAACATCTACGCCGTTTCGAGCGGGAAGCGAGAGCCGTATCTGCCTTAAATCATCCGAACATTATTACCATCCATGAAATAGGCACGGACGGCGACACGCACTTTATCGCCATGGAACTCATTGAAGGCGAGACGCTGCGCCAGAAGTTGCGAACGGGGCGTTTAGAGATTGAACAGACACTCGATGTCGTCACACAGATCGCCTCTGCGCTCAATGCCGCACATGGAAGCGGTATTGTGCACCGCGACTTGAAGCCGGAAAACATCATGCTGCGCGAAGACGGTCTGGTGAAAGTGTTGGATTTCGGTTTGGCGAAGCTGGTGGAGAAGCGAGGCGCACTGCCCGGCGACACGCAAGCCACGACCCTCGCCATCGGACTGACACAGCCCGGCGCAGTGATCGGAACTGTCGCATACATGTCGCCGGAACAGGCCAGAGGGCAAGAGGTTGATGCGCGAACCGATGTTTTTAGTTTGGGCTTGGTGTGGCATGAAATGCTGTCGGGGAGCATAACGTTTGCAGGCGCGACGGCGAGCGATATGATTGCCGCCATCTTGAAATCCGAGCCTCCGCCGCTGAGCCATTTCAATCAAAACATTCCCGCGGAACTTGAAAGAATAGTCGGCAAAAGTTTAGCCAAAGACCGTGAAGAGCGTTATCAAACCGCAAAAGACTTGCTGGTTGACCTCCGACGGTTGCTCAAAAAACTTGAGACTCAGAATGAAATCGGGCGCACCTCGCCGCCAGACAAAACAGAGCATGAAAACGCCACGCAAATCCTCCCGGCTCGTCCGGCTCGGAGCGGCGACAAGGTTAGCGGCGCAAGCCGAACATACAGACTCGGTTTCGCCATTGCCTCAGGGGTTTTATTGCTCGCGTGCGTGGTTTGGGGCTACTGGTTTATTGCCGGTCGCACGTCACAGTTGGGGCAGATCGAATCAATTGCTGTCCTGCCGTTTATTAACGAGAGCGGCAATAGCGATGTCGAGCATCTTTCGGACGGGATGACCGAAACGCTCATTAACAGCATCTCTAAACTACCTCTTTTATCAGTCAAAGCTCGTAGCTCCGTGTTTCACTACAAAGGCAAAGAGATTAAGCCGGAAAGCATCGCTTCCGAGTTGTCCGTGCAAGCACTCTTGACCGGGCGATTTGTCCAACGCGGCAATGATTTGACACTGTACTTAGCGTTGGTTGATGGACGCAATGGTAATCAGCTGTGGGGTGAGCAGTACAATCGCAAGCTGGTGGACTTAGTGCTCTTGCAGAGCGAGATTGCGCGCGATGTCTCGCGGAAATTGCGTGCGCGTTTATCGAGAGCAGACGAGCAAGAGGTGGTGAGAAACGACACGGACAACCCGGAAGCCTACGAGCTATATCTCAAAGGACGTTACCACGTTTTCAAACTCACACCGCCGGAAGTGGATAAGGGCATCTCATATCTCCAAAAGGCAATTCACCTTGACCCGAACTATGCGCTCGCCTATGTCGGACTCTCTCAGGCATATCGTGCGCGCGTGCTCGGCGGCGAAATGAATCCGGCTGAAACCTTGCCGAAAGCGAAAGAGGCGGCACAAAAGGCAATCCGGATTAAGGACGCTCTGGCCGAAGCCCATGGTGCCCTTGCTAATATGACGTTCTGGTACGATTGGAATTGGAACG
>DASWNS010000081.1:0-7629 GCA_036399115.1 Pyrinomonadaceae bacterium
TTGTCGTAATCACCGGCGGCGACGCCCATTCCCCAGCGCTCGTTCTCCAAGCCGGCGCGGGCGGTCACGTCCTCGAATTTCCAGTTGCCGAGATTGCGATAGAGCGCGGCGCGCGGGGCGCGTTCTTTGCCCGCGAGCGCGGCGAAGGTCGAGCCGTTGAGGAGATAGATGTCGGGGCGCGTGTCGGTGTGGTAATCGAAGATGGCGAGGCCGCCCGCAGGCGTGTCGAGGATGTAATCTTTCGCCGCGCCGCCCGCGCGATGACGAAAATTGGCGAGCGCGGTTTTGGCCGTCACATCTTCGTAGACGACGGGGGCTTTCGGGTCGGTGATGTTCACCGTGCGCTTCGAGGCGTAGCTGCGCGCTTCGCCCGTGGCGTTGCCGCCCATGCCTTGCTGCGGCTGCGCGGGCGTCTGCGCGACGAGCGGGAGAGGGAGCGCAGTGAGCAGTAAGGAGAGCGCGAGCGCGGGAAGCGCGCGTAGGGAGAGACGTGTGGACGTTGAGATTTTATGAAGCATGAATCTTATCTTTTCGACAGAACGGAAAATTGAAGCATTGAAGCGCGGCTTTCGAGGTCAGCATGTGAAGAGACAAAATAACGAGTCGATTTGTCGCCTGTCAAAGCGCGAAGGCTCGCGCCGGGATGGCTGAGCGGGCATTGCGTCCGAGCCGCAGGCGACGCGAAGAGTTTACGTTCATCTACGCCTTCTTCTTCTTTCAGGACGAAACTTGATCTCGGATGCCGCTATCGTCGGCGCGGGAGCCGGAGCTTTCGCGCCGCGTGGGCTGAGCCATAATTCTGCCGTCCATTCCTCGCGGAAGCCGCCGTTGATTAGCGTGATGCGTGCGGGCGCGATGGCGCGCGTCTTCACCAGATAATTCGGGAGGCGCGCGGCCAGTCTTTCGGCTTCGCCGCGTCGTGGGAGGCGGCCATTGTCGCGGCGTCCGCCGTAAAAGATGATATAAGCCTGCATCTCCGGGGCGGCTGCGAGGCCAACCGCATAATTATCGAGGTGCGCCTTCATGTCGCCCGCCGCCACGTTGCCCATCTCGCCAAACTTCAAAGGCACGTGGCTGAGTTTTTCCGGCGATGTGGCCGAAGCGGAAACGGAACTGCCGCACCCGGGCGCGTAGCCGCCGATCTCGACCGTCGCCGTTACCGGCTGGTATTCCTCCGCGCTCTGTTGGACGGCGATCTCAGCCGTCCCCTGCCCGCTGCTGATCCGTCCGTGGGAAACTGTCCAGAGATACGTGGGCACAATTTTCGTCAACTCCTCCCTGACCGTCGCCGAGAATTTGAGCGTCCCTTTAACGTCCCAGACAAAAAACGGCGGGTTCACCATAATGTGCGGGCAAAAGGTGACTTGCGCGGGCTGTAAGGTCGGGCGCGGCGCGGGCGGCGCGGCACCCGGCGGCACGAGATACAGTTCGACCATCTGCTCTTCGCGGTAGCCCCCGTCAATCAGGACGATGCGATCCCAATCAATAGTATCTTCATGACGATTGGTGAGATCGAGCCGCACGTAAGCAGCAATATCACTCGCGCTGGAATCGCCGTAACGAAACATGCGTGCAGCGTAACCGATGATGAAAGCACGCGCGCGCGGTTGCTGCTTCAAGGCTCCGGCGAGAGGGGCGAGCCGTGCCTTCATGTCCTCCTTGAAATCGTATTTGAACTCGTCGAACTTGACGGCCACGGGCTTCGGCTTCGGCGTTTGCGCGTGCAGAGAACCCGCCCACACGAGGCAGACGCTTAAGGCGAATAACAGACGCCGCCGGTCTTTGCGACACATGCTCGTTCTCCACTTACGACTCATCAAGGCTCCTTGATCGTCAGGTAACGGTCGATCTCCGGCCTGTTGATGGTCTGCTTCTGCCCGCTCGGCCAGCGAATGTCAATTGACTGCACTGCGGTCGCCGCGCCGAGGCCGGAGAGGAGGCGCGGGTCGCTCGAAGAGAGATAGCTGCCGGAGTTCGTCGCGTCGAAAGTCTGCCTGCGCCCGGTCGAGTCCGTCACGACGACGCGTGCGCCCGTGCCGCTGCGATGCGATCTCGTGCCGGAGAGGACGAGGCCGAGCCAGTGGTTTTTCGTCCCGTCGTTGCGCATGATGACGGGCGCGCCGTCCGCGACGCCGAGAACGATGTCCGTGTCGCCGTCGTTGTCGAGATCACCGAAGCCCGCGCCGCGCGCCGCGTATGGTTGATTGAAACTCGCGCCCGCCGTGGCCGAGACGTTGACGAACGTGTGCGGCTTGCCCGGCTTTGCAGCGGCGGCGACTCCGCGCATCAGGAGCGGCGTCTGCCTGTGCTTGAGATAGCTCGTCGTCAGTTCAATCGTGTCGAGGACGTGGCCTTGTGCGACGAAGATGTCGCGCCAGCCGTCGTTGTCGAAGTCTATGAAGCGCGTGCCCCAGCCGGAATAGAGCAGCGTGATCTGGCCGACGCCGGAGGTTTGCGTCACGTAGTTGAAACTCATCTCGCCCGTGTTCTGATAGAGCGGGTAGGTTTCGTTCGAGAGGGCTGTGATGAAGATGTCGGGTCGCCCGTCGTTGTCGAAGTCGGCGGCATCCACGCCCATCCCGGCGAAGGTCTTGCCGTTCTCGTCGTAGCCGACGCCCGCGATGAGCGCAACGTCTGCAAACGTCCCGTCGCCCTTGTTGTGATAGAGCGACTGGCGCACGCTGTCGTTGGCGACGATGATGTCCGTGAAGTTGTCTGCGTCGAAATCGGCGAAGGCGACGCCCAGACCTTTGCCGTTCGGGTCGGCGATTCCGGCCACCGCGCTCACGTCTGCAAAAGTGCCGTCGGGCTTCTGGCGATAGAGAAGATTGGTCGCGCCTTTGAAGTTGTCGGGGTGGCAATAGGCGCGCAGGCCGGGGCGCGGCTCGCCGCAATAGAGATCGCCGCGCGCGAAGTCCCAATCCACGTAGCGCGCGACGAAGAGATCGAGCCGCCCGTCGTTGTCGTAGTCGAACCAGCCCGCGCTCGTTGACCAGCCGCCGCCCGCCACGCCCGCTTTTTTCGACACGTCTTCAAACGTCCCGTTGCCGCGATTGCGATAGAGAATGTTTGCGCCGTAAGCGGTGACGTAGAGGTCTGTGAATCCGTCCGCGTCAAAGTCGCCCGCCGCCGCGCCCATGCTGTAGCCGCCGCCCGCCACCCCTGCGCGCTCGGTCACGTCTGCAAACGTGCCGTCGGGTCTTTGCTGGTAGAGGCGATTCCAGAAACGCGGATCGCGTTTGTCGGGTTGTGCGTTGGCGGCGGGCATCGGATCGTCGAGGCGCGCGCCGTTGGTGAAATAGATGTCGAGCCGCCCGTCGTTGTCGTAATCGAAGAGGGCGACGCCCGCGCCCATCGCTTCCAACAGGTACTTGCGCGAGGTGACGGAGGCGTGATGCTTGAAGTTGATGCGCGTCGCGGCGGTGATGTCCGTGAAGGTGACGGGCGAGGGCGATTGGGGCGCGGGCGGCGGGGGCGTCTTCAGAGGATCAACGCCGCTGTAGGAACGCCCCGTGCGTTGCTGCGTCGGGGTCGGTTGCGGCGCGGGCGGCTGCGTCTGCGCGTACGCGGGGCGCACGGCGACCGACAACAGCGAGAAGGCGAGCAGGAACGCGAGCGAGTTGGACGAAAAAAGAGCGCGGACGAGGGAACTTGAGTTGGCGTTCATCTGAAACTTCGAGCACCATTGATGAATCATAAATCGTTCGCGCGGGAGACACGGAAGCGCGTGCGGACGCGCTTGGAAGCGTAGGCTCACTTTACAGTCAAATGAGGTGCATAGTACAGTGACGCGCGAAACTTATGAGACGCTTGAAATTTCCTCCCACGCCCCTCCTACAACCTAAATTTTACGCGCTGTGCGGCCTGATGTTCGCGCTCGCACTCGTTTGTTTCGTCGTGCGTTCGACACACGCGCAACAGGCGGCGACCCCCGCCGCGCCCGCTGCGCCAGCCGAGGGACGCGCGCGTTTCGAAGTCGTCGAAGACTTGTCCGAGTCGCTCGCCAACGATCTGCTCGAACTGTCCGTCGCCACGCGCGACCGCGACCTCAAACGCACGTCCGAGTTCTTCCCCGCCGAACTCACTGCCAAGCCCTTCACCTCGCATCCCGAAGTCACCGAGACGAAGGTGAAGTGGATCGGCGCGCACAACTGGACTCTTCGCCCGCCCGCAGGCAATGCGACGCCGCATCACGTCGCAGCCCCTCCCACCGTTTCGACAGTGGCGAAGACCAACCTCCCGAAGCCGACGCCCAACCCCGATCCGCTCGTACAGAAGATCAGCCGCGAACGCTTCATGGCCGACTGGTCACACTTCCTCGCGCACTTCTCCGAGATCGAAGACGCGCGCTTCAAAGTTAAAGAAGCCTACTTCGACGCAGACGCGCAGGCCGTGGCGGGCGCAAAAGAGCCGACGGCGGTGGTCGGCGCGAAGGGCAAGGCGCGCGTCGCCTTCTACGTCATCGGGCGCGACCTTGACGGCAGACGCGAATGGGCGCGCGGCGTCGCAAACGTCAACGCGCGCTACGACGCTTCCAATCGTTGGCAGTTCGATTCGTTCCTGCTCGTCTCGCTCGATTCGCTCGTCGCGACAAGCGATCTCTTCTCCGAGGTGGCGATTCCGGCAGGGCTCGGCGCGAGCCTCCCGGCCTTCGGCTCGCCCGGCAACGGCGGCTTCGTCTGGCACGGCGCGGCGGCCTCCGACTTCAACCAGGACGGCGCGATTGATCTCTTCGTCACCGCGCCCGCGCGCAACTTCCTCTATCTCAACGACGGCAAAGGACGCTTCACGGACGCATCCGACGCGGCGGGCGTGCGCCTGCTTGCGGCGGGCGTCGCGCCGCTCGTCTTCGACTACGACAACGACGGCGACGGCGACGTGTTCGTCTCGAACGTCGGCGCGCAAGTCCTGTTCGAGAATCGCCTCGTGCCCGACGGCAAGTTGGAGTTTCGAGACGTGTCGCAGGAGGCGGGCGTCGGCGGCGTGCAGGCCATCGGCTTCTCCGCGGTCGCAGGCGACGTGAACAACGACGGGCGACAGGACATCTACGTCACTTCATATAATCGCTACGGCCAGATCACGCCCGACTCCTGGTTTCGCGCGACGAACGGCACGCCGAATCTCCTCTTCATCAATCAGGGCAACGGCACGTTCAAGGAAGAGGCGAAGCGTTGGGGCGTGGACGACAGCCGTTGGAGCTACGCGGCGGCCTTCGCCGATGTGAACGCGGACGGCAGAGTCGATCTCTACGTCGCCAACGATTTCGGCGAGAAGGCCATGTTCATCAATCGCGGCGACAGGTTCACGGACGAAGCGAAAGAGCGCGGCGTGCTCGATCCCGGCAACGGCATGGGCGTCTCCTTCGGCGATTACAACAACGACGGCCTCTTAGACGTGCACGCCTCGAACATGTCTTCGACGGCGGGCAACCGCATCCTCGCGCGTCTCTTCCCGAACCAGAGTCCGAAGGAGAACGTCTTGAAGAAACTCGCGGCGGGCAACAACCTCTTCGAGAATCAGGGCGACGGAAAGTTCAAAGACGTGACTGCGGAGGTCGGCGGCTTCGGTGGCGGCTGGGCTTGGGGCGGCGGCTTCATAGATTTCGACAACGATGGCTGGGAGGACATCTACACGCCGAACGGCTTTATTTCCGGCAAATCCATGAAGGACACTTGAAGCCACTTCTGGCGTCAGGTCGTGACGCAAAAAAATGATGGCAAGGATGAGAAGGGCGCGCTTCGAGTTGACCAGACGCAGTTGATGTTCGGCGAGGGTTTTTCGTTCAGCGGCTACGAGCGCGACCCGCTCTATCTGAATCTCGGCACGAAGAAGTTCATGGACATCTCCGGTGTCTCCGGCATCGATTCGATCACGGACGGGCGCGCGGGCGTCTTCGCAGACTTCGACAACGACGGCGACCTCGACGTGTTCTCGACGACGATTCAGGGTCAAGCCCATCTCCTGTTTCGCAACAACGTCGGGCAGGACGGAAACCACCTGCGCATCGCGCTCGAAGGCAACGAACGGACGGGACGCGACGCTTTCAGCGCGGTCGTCCGCGTCAAGACTTCGCAGGGCACGCTGACGAAGATTAAAGACGGCGGTGCGGGCTTCATCTCGCAGCACGACCCGCGCCTGCTCTTCGGCTTAGGGCGCGACGAGCGCGCCGAATGGATCGAAGTGACGTGGCCGCACGGCAAGGTCGAACGCTTCGCGGGCGAGGCGCGCGCCGGAACGTCCCTCCTGCTTCGTGAAGGCACGGGGCGCGCACAAGAGTTAACGCTCGCCCGCGCGAAGTTGCCCGATCCGCTGACGCGCGCGGAGGCGTTTGCGCGCGGCTTGAAGATCAAGATCGGGCAGCCGCTCCCCACGCTCGCCTTGAAGTCGCTGGATAGCGTCGCCGCTGCTGGGCGCAGTGCGTCGCGCCCCGGAGCCTATTTGCGCCCCGGTCGCCGCACGCTCATCAACGTCTGGGCGACGTGGTGCACGCCCTGCGCGGCGGAGATGCCGGAACTCGAAAAACTGCGCGCAGGCTTGAACACGCGCGGCATTGATCTCGTGGGGTTGAACGTTGACAGCGAGCCGAAGGCGGATGTGCGCGGCTTCCTCAGAGAGCATCGCGTGGGTTATCCGAACTTCCTCGGCGGCGTCGCGGCCATCGAGAGCCTGTATGCGACGGATGAACTGTCAGTGCCGATGTCAATCGTCGTTGACGGACGCGGCATTGTGACGGAGATCATTCCGGGCTGGTCTGCGGAGACGCAGAGACGTTTCCGCGAACTCGCGGGCGAAGGCGCGGGCAGCGGCGGCAGTAGCGGCGCGCCCGCCGCGAAGACGAAGGCGCGGAGTCTACCGCGTCGCTGAAGGCGTCGGCGATCCTGCGCGGTCTTTCAAAAATTCGCTGATGGCTTTCTCTGCGCCTCCGTCGTGAGTCTGATTTCTCGCGGGAGGCGCAAAGAAAATTAAAGGTAGTTTTCAAACGCACTCGTCGTCCTGAAACTTGGAGGAGGAAGCATGAACAGAAACGTAAGTGGTCGCCTGGCAGTTCTATTTGCGGTCTTAACTTTCGCGCTCATCCCGGCGGGCGTTAACGCGCAAGTCATCATTACGGGCGCGCAACTCTCGCGCATCGTACCGGCGGGTTTCTACTTCGAAGGGCAGAGCGCGCCCACGCAGATGCGCAACGCATCGGCGGCACGCTTCGGCGCGAAGCAGCACCTCGTCGTCGGCATGGTTGACACTTCCGGCTATTCGGCTGACGTGCGTTCGAGATACGAAGGCTTCTTCATCATCGACACGCCGATGATGGTCGGCGGGCAGGAACTCGGCATCGGCGCGTACGGCTTCGGCTTCGTGGAGAACAACAGGTTCACCATCTCGGACGTGGCCGGTAATCAAATCTTCACCGTCAACACGGAGCCTGACCGGAACCTGCGCCGCCCGCGACCGCTCGTGTTGACGCGCGGCGCGGGCGGCGTGCGCCTCTACAGCGGTCGTCGTTATGTCGCCATCACCTTGCGGTAAAGACTTCCTCTTCTGTTGATGCAATGGATGCGTGCGTGAGTTTTTTCAACGCGGAGAGCACAGAGATGAAGACGCAGAGGACGCAGAGGACTTCAAGTTCCTCTG
>DASWNS010000082.1:0-4149 GCA_036399115.1 Pyrinomonadaceae bacterium
TCCCGCGCGCCACAACAACTCTTCGCGCGTGCGCGTGTAGTGGCCGAGGCTTGGCCGCGTTAAAAAGAGCGATCCCTTCTGCGCGAGCAGGGCGGCGTCAAAGGGCGGGACAGTGCCGCTCGATTGACCGAACAGGGCGAGCATTCCGCGCGGCGCGAGCGAGTCGAGACTCTGCCTGAAGGTCGTCCGCCCGACCGAGTCGTAGACGACTTCGACGCCAGCACCTCCGTTTGCGCGCCGTGTCTCTTCCTGAAAATCCTGTTCCGTGTAGATGAAGACTTCATCCGCGCCCGCCTCGCGCGCCAGCGCGGCCTTCTCTTTCGTGGACACAGTGCCGAACACGCGCGCGCCAATTCGCTTTGCCAACTGAATCAGCAGCAGCCCGACGCCGCCCGCCGCAGCGTGTACGAGAGCCGTCTCTCCGCGCTTGAGCGGGTAAGTCGAAGTGACCAGATAGTGAGCCGTCATGCCTTGCAGCATGGCCGCCGCCGCCGTCTGCGTGTCTATCGCTTCGGGCACTTTCACGAGTCGCGCGGCGGGCACCGTTGTAAGCTCCGCATACGAGCCTAAAGCCATCGCGTAGGCAACCCTGTCTCCGACCTCTATTTCGGTCACGCCCTCACCGACGGCTGCCACTGTGCCCGCCGCTTCCGACCCCGGCGTGAAGGGAAGCGGCAGCGGGTAGAGTCCCGTGCGATGATAGATGTCTATGTAGTTAACACCGGCGGCTTCCACGCGAACGACCGCCTCGCCTGCCTTCGGCGCGGGCTGTTCCACCTCCCTGTAGAGAAGCTTGTCTGCCCCGCCATACTCTTCAACGATGATCGCTTTCATCCCGGTTCCTTCGCGTCGTGCTGCGCCAGCTACGAGTCTCCCTTCCGCCGGGAGCGAAGGCCGGAGCGAATCCGGCCTCGATAGTAAAAGTGTCTTGAGTATATTAAAGCCGAACGAGGACGAAGCCTGCAACGACGGCGACGACGACCGAGACGGCGGCGACCAGAATTGACCAACTCGCGCTGCCGAGACGAGCGTTAACTCGAAATCCCTTCGTCGCTCTGCGCTGGTGAAAGAGGTGCGCCAGCGCGAGAGACGCACAGGCGATGGCGAGAAAGTAGATTCTGTGCGTGAGTATGCGCGCGCCGTTGCTTCCCGCGCCCGTCAAGTCCGCGTAAGTCCAGAGTTGATACAACACCGGATTATAAGACCAGTGATTGTAGCCCTGTTTGTACAGGTAGAACAGCCCGCCGCCGATCGCGATGCTCACGGCATAAGCGAGGTACTTATCCCGCAGCGAGACGTTCAGCAACACGGAGGCAGCGGCGATAAAAAACAGGCTCGGAATCAGGATCAACGAGTAGACCAGAAGGTAGGCCGAGAACTCGACCGGCGTGTGGCCTTTGTAGATTTGCAATGCGATTGCCGCCAGCACGCTGAGCGCGAGCAGCGACAGGCCGAGCACGACCGGGGCGAGAAACTTCGAGACGAGCGAGACATAGTTTGCGGCGGGCGCGCTCCACAAGAGCGGCTCGATTCTCACTTCACGATCACGTTGGATGGCTTCGCCCGTGTAAAAGACCGTGAGGCCGTAGAGAAAGAGCAAGAGCGACTTCGCGGTGCTGCTGGCGTAAGCTGCCGTATAAGAGATGTCGGGCGGAACTTCATAGAAAGCGAGTTCCAGCACGGAGAGGAAGATCGCCAGAGGCATGATCACGACGAGACTTCGTTCGGCGCGAAGCAGGCGAAACTCGACGCCCAGAGCCGCGCGCAGTTTGGCGAAGTTCGCGCGCCCTCCTTCGTTCGCCGTGGCGACTTCGGGAAGCGACACTTTCTCTCTGCGTTCCGGCTGTTCGAGTTGCACTTCGAACGAAGGCGGGCGCAACGTGTGCATGCTCTCCGGGTCGTGATAAAGCGTGTCAACGTTGTAAAAGATTGCGCCAAAGGGCGTGCGTGCGGGGTTCAACATCTCACGCGGCTCTCTCCGGTTGGCTGACGAGATGAAAATAGTAGTCTTCGAGCGTCGGGGTCGCCGCGACAAACTCTTCGCTCGGTCGCACGCCCTTCGAGATCACTTTGAGACGCGCCCGCCCGTCGAACATCTGCGAAGAGATAACTCTGAAACGCGACTTCAACGCCGCCACGTTTTCGCGCGGCACGCTGGCTTCCCAGATCGAGCCTGCGAGTTCGCCGATAGCTTCCTGCGGCGTGCCGGACGCGAGTATTTCGCCGTGCCGTATGATCGCCATGCGGCTGCACAGGTTCGACACGTCGGAGACGATATGCGTGGAGAGGATGACCACCCTGCCTTCGCCCGCCGTGTCGGAGAGCAGGTTATGAAAACGCACGCGCTCCTCCGGGTCGAGTCCTGCCGTCGGTTCATCGACGATGATGAGCGTGGGTTGACCGATGAGAGCCTGCGCGATGCCGAGACGCTGGCGCATCCCGCCCGAAAATTCCCCGACGCGCTGCTTTCGCGCCGCAGATAAATTGACTCTTTCGAGCAGCGTCTCGATCAAAGTCCTGCGCTCCGACGCTTCGTTGACGCCCTTGAGCCTGGCGAAGTAGTCGAGCGTCTGCTCCGCCGTGAGAGTCGGGTACAGACCGAATTCCTGCGGCAGGTAGCCGAGTATTCTGCGTGCTCCGTCAGGGTGCGAGATCAGGTCGAGGCCGTTCATCTGCGCCGCGCCCGCATCGGGTTTGAGCAGCGTCGCCAGTATCTTCATCAGCGTCGTCTTGCCCGCGCCGTTCGGACCGAGGAGTCCGAACATTCCCGCAGGCACTTCGAGGCTCACGCCTTTCAAAGCCTGCACGCGGCTGGCGTAGGTTTTCCTGAGACTGTCTATGCTAAGCATCGTCGATACTACAGGGGCACGCAGGCAGCGGAGATCAATTCACGCCGGTTTCTAAATCGTAGAGCTTAACGATTTGAAACCATAGACACCTGTAGCGCGAAATTTGTTCCGGCACGGCGCAATCGCTCGACGCGAAGCCGGGGCGCGCGGCTGCATAGCCATCCTGTGAAGGCCGCCGCCGGGGGCAGGTGGCCGAAAGCTTAATCGGGTTGCGCGAGCGTGTACTCGAAGTCGTAAGAGTGCTGCCCGTCTGCGATGTTGATCGACATCTTGCCTGACAGTCCTGCAAGTTGACCCGTGCCGGAATCGGGCACGACCGTGATCGTGAGTTGCCCCTCGCCGCGCGTCATTGTGCCACTGTGTTGGAGCGCAAAAGTGCCGCTGCGCCCTTCGAGCGTCCCACTCACGCGCTCCATCGCCACGTATCCGGCGGAGCCTTTCACCTCCGCGTGGACCGCAAGCATCTGCCCACGACTCACGGCTTCCAGATCGCCCCGGAACTGCTTCTCAAGCGACAACCTCGCCACACTCGCGTCGCCCACTTCAACATCCGCCTGAGGATTCAACTTCACTTCAAACGTTCCATTCGCACGCTTCATCAAGACAGGCTCCTTAATTGATCCAAGTTGCTAGGTTTTGAATACGAGTAAATTTTAGTGCAACACTCTGTCCCGCCAGCGGCGCACGCTCGTGGCGTCCAGACGCTCGCCCGCAAAGACGATCTGCCTGACGGGCTTCCTGCCGTTGTCGCTGGCGCGCTTCAGGTAACTGCTGATCTCCATCCAACGCACCTCTGCAAACTCCAGTCTGTCTTTGCCGGGGATGCGCTCGTCCTCTCCGGCAAACGTGCCGATCACCAGCATCACCGGATGTGGCTGCGCGAGCCAGTTGTTCACCCATCCCTGTTTCTTGATCGTGAATATCTCTGCGCCGTCCTTTCGCTTGCGGAGATAGGAGTTGCCCGCTTTCAGTTGCAGGTAGAGTCGCCGCCCGGTGCCTTTGCCGTTATCGTCTGTAAACTCCAGTTCCATGTCGAGTCCTTCATCTTCGGTGGCCGGAATTTCGAAGCACTTTTGGTCTGCGCTGGTAATGCGTGCGCCGACCTCTAGCGCGAGCAGTTTGCCTTTACGGCGCGAGTCCAGCCGGATCACGTCGTTGGCCTGAAGTTCCTCTACCTGCCTGCGCACTTCCGCACTCGCGAACTTTTTCTCCAGCGCGTCCCAGAGCGTGAAACGGTTCCCGCACTTGTCGCATTCCGTGTCGGCGTCCTGTCTTCTGGCGAGCAGCTTTTCCATCAACA
>DASWNS010000083.1:0-5805 GCA_036399115.1 Pyrinomonadaceae bacterium
GTTCAAACCGAGATCATCTCTTACCTGCGCGATCAGCGTCAGCGCGAAGAAGCGAAAAGATTTGCCGACAAACTGCGCGCCGCCTCGAACGTCAAGATTCTTCTCCCCAACGCCACGCCGCCGCGAAACGACGCCGAACGCGCACGCGTCCTCGCCGTCGTCAATGGCGAGCAACTCACTTCGGGTCACATCGAAGATTCGCTCAAGCCGCTCATCTACAACGTGCAGGAGCGCGCTTACCTGCTGCGCAAGAACCAACTCGACGTTCGCATCAACGACGCGCTGTTGGAGCAGGAGGCGCAAAAGAGAAAGATCACGACGAAGGCTCTGCTCGAAGCGGAGATCGACGCCAAGGCGCAGCCCGTTACGGAAGCCGAGGCGCGCGCCTTTTATGATCAAAACAAGGAGCGCATCAACGGCGACTTTGCACAGGTGAAAGATCAGATCGTGCAATACTTGCAGGAGACGCAGAAACGAAATCTGCAAACGGCTTTTGCCGACCAGTTACGCAAAGCAGCGACGCTCCAGATCAATCTGCGCGCGCCGGAAGCGCCCGTGCTGCAAATCTCGACGGACGATCAGCCGTCCAAAGGCAGCCCGACCGCGCCCGTCACGCTTATCGAGTTCACGGACTTCCAGTGTCCGAGTTGCGGGATGGCGCAGCCGATTCTGGAGCGACTGACGACGGAATACGGCGACCGCCTGCGTCTGGTCGTGCGCGATTTCCCTCTGGAGCAGCATGAATTTGCGCGCAAGGCGGCGGAAGCGGCGGAGGCCGCGCGCGCACAGGGCAAGTACTGGGAATATGCCTCGCTGTTGTTCACCAACCAGAAGGAACTCGGCGTGGCTAAGTTGAAAGAGTATGCCACGCAGGTCGGTTTAGACCGCGCGAAGTTCGACGCCGCGCTCGACTCCGGGCAGTTCGCAGATAAAGTCCAGCGCGACTTTCAAGAGGGCATGCTCCTCGGCATCGGCAGCACCCCGACCTTCTACGTCAACGGGCGCATCACCAACGACCGCACCTACGAAGGACTCAAAGCCGCCATCGAAAAAGCTCTGGCGGAGAAGACTAAAAAGTGAAGAGCATTAAGGTGAAGCAACAACGAAAGAAGGGGCGAGAAGTGATACTGCTTCTCGCCCCTTCACGTGTTGCCGAACCCCCGGCGACAATTCAGAATCAGACGAGCAACGAAGTAGACATCGAACTCAGAGAGAGACAGTTCTTTATCGAGCAGAAACTTTCGTCGCTGCACACGGCTGGAATCGTCTGCATCACGTGGTGGGTTACGTTGGTGGTTTTTTGCGGCACGATTCTGGCCGCGACGTGGCTGCACAAGGAGAAACTTGTACAGACGACTCCCATGAAGTGGACGCTCTTTGCCGTGCTGACGATCTTCTTCCTCGGGGCTGTGGGCTTCGGGGTTCTGGTCATCGCGTACCTCAGGAAGTTTAAAGGGGACGTTGCCCGTTTTCCCGAAAACTCGAATGAAGGTCGTCTGTTCAACACGGAGTTGGGATTTTTTCAGGGGGGAATGTGGATCGGGACGGTCAGTTTCATCTTGATCCTGATGGCCTGGGTCGTCTTCTGGCTCGCCCTGTAGTGTTTCGGATACTAACGCCCCTCACCCGCCTCGCAGCACAGGCGCGGGTTCGCTCCAGCCCTCCCGACCGTCTTCACAGCTATCCAACTTTTGAGTGAAATTTAGCGCGACGTAGCTCTGCGGCTAGCGACTACAGAAGCGAACACCCGTCGGAGATGTCCTCACAGCATCCGCGACGGGCTTGTTCAATTTCCCTGTGCGCCGGGCGGCGCAGGATGGGAAGTTGTTTGTTCGCCTTTTGACCGTTGACGGTCGCGGCGTAGGGTGTCCTCACTACACCAGACGCCTTTTGTTGCGCGGAGGCTATCACCGTTCCCCGTACGCGTCAATAACAATTAACAGCAAAAATTCGGGCGTCGGACGAGTCTGAAATCTACGCGCGACGGCCTCGGAAAACTACGTGCGGCGGGCTATCTCGCGGACGCCCCGGATGAGCCTCTCGATCTCATCCTGCGTCGTATAGCAGGCGCAACCGGCGCGCACTAAACCTTCATTGCCGAGGCCGAGGCGTCCGACGACAGTGGCGGCGTAGAAGTCGCCGTGGGAGAGGAAGAGTCCGAGTGCGGCCAGTTTTTGCGCGACCGAAGTGGAGGCGACGCCCTTGACGGTGAAAGCGATGGTCGGCGTGCGCGGCTCCCCCGGCAGTGGACCATAAAGCCGGACGCCTTTAATGTCAAACAAGCCTTGCCAGAGTTGCGCCGTCAGATCCGAACCGCGCGCATGGAGCGCGGCAAACGTCGTGCGCAGACGCTCGCGGCGTGATTCGTTCGCTGCGGCAGCGGCGGGTGCGAGCGAAGCGAAGAAGTTGATGGCGGCGGCAGTTCCGGTGATGCCTTCGTGGTTCTGCGTGCCTGTCTCCACGCGTTCGGGGGCGGTGTCGGGAGCGGGCAACAGCTTGGGAAAATCGAGCGACTCAAACAACTCCTGCTTGCCATAGAGCACGCCGAGGTGCGGGCCGCAAAACTTGTAGGCGGAGCAAGCGAGAAAGTCGCAATCGAGCGCGCGCACGTCCACGAGTTGATGCGGCGCAAAGTGTACCGCATCCACGAAGCACAAAGCTCCGACCTCGTGCGCCAAGTCCACCGCCCGGCGCACGTCCGAGATCGTGCCGAGCGCATTTGAAGCCGCGCCGATGGCGACCAACCTGGTGCGCCCGTTGACGAGGCGGGAAAAATCATCCCAATCGAGTTGTCCCGTCTCCGGCAACATCTTCGCCATGCGAACACGCAGGCCGCGCTCATCGGCCAACGCCTGCCAAGGGGCGACGTTCGCATGATGATCGAGTTCGGTGACGACGATCTCGTCGCCCGCATTAAGCTGCCGACCGAGCGCACGCGAGAGATGAAAGGTGAGCGTCGTCATGTTGGCGCCGAAAGCGATCTCGTTGGGGGCGGCGTTGAGGAAATCTGCGAGCGCATGCCGCGCCTCTTCGATCAGGGCATCGGTTTCCGCGCTGGCCGGATACGCCCAGTGTGTGTTGGCATTATGCCCGTAGAGATAATCGGCGATAGCTTCGACGACGGCGCGCGGAACCTGTGTGCCGCCGGGTCCGTCGAAGTAGGCGACCGCGTGGCCGCCGTAGGAACGCTCAAGGGCAGGGAAGTGCGCTCTGATCGCTTCGACCGGCGGGAAGGCATCGCCGCTCTGCGTCGCGCGCCGCTGTACTCTCTCTGTCATGTGGGTTTTGTCGAAAAGTTATGGCGGCTGTCAGGATCAATAGCTGGCCGCGCTGAAATGTTCGGCGATGCCGCGCCGGATGGCTTCTTTGATCTCCTCTTCGCTGCTCGCGGGCGCAACTTCCAGCGTCACGCGAAACGGTTCCTGTGTGTGCAGCACATCGAGCAGATCAATTGACCACGAATTCTCCGCCCCGTCCTTCGCCTTGACGGACACGATCTCGCAATCGTTCCGCCGCGACTCCAACAACGCCTGCCTTGCCAGTTCTTCTATTTGCTCCACACGCATCTGTCGTCTCTCCGCTTGAGTTAATCGAACGTTCCAACCTTCGCCGCCTGTCAACGGCTGATAAGGAATGATAAGAGGTTACTTCTTCTGCCGCACGTCGTAGGCGTAGATGGTGTCCTGATCGCGTAGATAGAGACGGCCACCGGCGATGATCGGGTGAGTCCAGGTCGGGAGCGAGTCCTGCGCGATACGGAAGCGTCCCTTCTCACGGTAGGCTTCGGGAGTGGCCTCGACGAGGCCAACCACGCCGTTCTCGCTCAAGCAGTACAGGTGGCCGTCGGCGTAGACGATGGAGCCTTTGCCGACGCTGCGATCCTTCCATGCCACCTCTCCGCTGTCGAAACGCATGGCCGTCAAAATGCCGCTCGAAAAACCGTAGAGATGATCGCCGACGAGAATCGAACTGCTGTGATGATTGCGCATGTCCTTCGTGAAATAGACTTCCTGCGCCGTCAGCGCGCCGCGCTCGCCCGCCTTGATCTCGATGAGTCCCGCGCCCGTCCCGTAATCCGAAGAGATGAAGACGCGATTGCCGCGCGCCACGGGCGTCGCCGCGTTGGCCGTCCGGTTTGCCGCGCGCGAGTATTCCCACAGGAGTTTACCGTCGCGCAGGTCTAGCCCGACGGCGCGGCGCGAGGTGAAGAAGACGACCTGCGGCGTGCCGCCCGCATCCATCGTGATGGCCGAGGAATAACCCGCCTCGTCGCTCTGGCTCTTCCAGATGAGCGCGCCGTCGCGTTTGTTGAGTGCGACGATGGAAGCATTCTGCCCGCCCGCGTTGACGAGCAGTTTATCGCCGACGATGAGCGGCGATTCGCTGATGCCCCAGGTGATGTTCGACCCGCCAAACTTTTGCAGGACGTTCATCGTCCAGACGATCCGCCCGGTGCGCGTCTCCAGACACGAGAGATCGCCATTGCCGCCGAGCGCATAGAGACGTTCGCCTTCGATGGTGGGCGTGCCGCGAGGTCCATCGCCACGGTCGTTGTGGAAGGCTTTGCCGTGCGGCATCGCCCAGAGTTCTTTGCCGCTCTTCACGTCGAAGGCGACGATGAATTCGCGGTCGCCGCGCAAGCCCATCGTGTAGAGGCGATTGTCCGAGACGGCGAGCGACGAATAACCGCGTCCTGCGCCCGTCGTCTTCCAGACGAGCGGCGGGCCTTCGGCAGGCCATTGCTTGAGCAAGCCCGTCTCTCTGGAGATGCCGTCGCGGTTCGGACCACGCCACTGCGGCCAGTTACCGCCTGCTGCTGCTCCGGCGACTGCGCCCTGCGCCGCCACTTCAACCGATAAGCACGCCAGCATTAACGCGACACCGAACGCAGCCCTGAGGCTCACACGCTTCATAAAGAAAACTCCTCCTGCAAACATTGCCTGCTTCGAATTCCGTCAGCGAGTTGCCCGATTATAGCAACACCGCGCGCCGCACACGCTAAAAAACATCGCCGTGCGGGATACATATTTTTGGAACGAACGGCCAACGGCGGCTCAAGAAGGGAGCCGTCATAGTGTATCTTGAAGTTGAAAGATTTACTGCCGGGAAGAGTTTGCAGCGCGGCGGCTGAGCATGACATCAAACGCGCGCACAAGTTGCCTTAGCCGTCTTCCTGCCCGGCGTCCGTTGCCTGAGTCTGAAATATCCGACACTTGAGGAGCGTCTTATGCGGAAGTTGATCTGCCTCTGTTTACTGTTGCTCGCCCTGCCTCCGAACTCTCTCGCGCAGGAAGAGACGTATGAACAACTGGTGAAGCGTTACGATTACGACCGGAGCACGCCGCTCGACTTGAGAGACTTTGGCGTCGTGCGGCGCGAAGAGGGCGTGCGAGTCCACGACATCTCTTATGCGAGTTTGAAGGGCGGGCGCGTGCCCGCGTATCTCGTCGTGCCGGAAGGCAAAGGACCCTTCGCCGCCATCCTCTTCGGCCATTGGGCGATGAAGGGATCGCCGACGAGAAATCGCACGGAGTTTTTGGACGAGGCCGTTGCGCTGGCTCGCGCCGGTGCGATCTCGCTGCTGCCCGACGCGCCCTTCGCGCGTCACGGCTTCAAGGAGACGACGCAGCCGTTTGACCCGCGAGACATCGAAACCTATTTTCAACAGGTGTTGGACATGCGACGCGGCATAGACCTCCTCGTCGCACGCGAGGACGTTGACCCCGCGCGGTTGGCCTACGTCGGCCACAGCTACAATGCCAACGTCGGCGGCGTGCTCGCGGGTGTGGAGAAGCGCATCAAGAC
>DASWNS010000084.1:0-6025 GCA_036399115.1 Pyrinomonadaceae bacterium
ATCCAGCCGTACTTCGAGTTTGCGCATCGCCCCGCCTCCCTCGCTTGCGTGACGGTCGTTCCGCCCTCCGCTCCAGTTCGGCCAGAGACCTGACTGGCCTGGGGGCGAAGAGCTGATCAAAGCCCGCACGGGCCTCGAAGATGACGGCGAGTTTCAGCAGGCGATCCAGCGAGATGCGCCCGCTACGCTCGAAGACCCGATAGGTCGGCAGGGCGATCCCCGCGCGCTCCGCGACCTCCTGCTGAGTCCACCCGCGCTCCAGACGAAGTGCCTTGACCCGACGGGCCAAAGCGCGCCTAATATCAAGAGGAGTCTGAAGCTCTATGGGTAACATATTATCAGTTATCCTTCATCTACCAAGCTAACTAATATTATTCTATCAGTTAGTAATCGAGCGTCAACCACGATTTTCCCCTGCCCATTACAGGATTTTTCTCGCCCCCTTACAGGAATCTCATGTCCCGACATTTGTCCATTTTCGTCGCGTGTTCATTGCACGTGAACACGCGACGAAAATGAACACAGACATAAAAAGGTGGCGATATAATAAAAGGCATGAGCCGCGCCGAAGAGAGACTGCTCAACCCGCCGCCGGGAGGTAGCATCGAGGCGGCGCGTGCCCACGGCGTCGACCTCAGCTTGCTCGTCGAGCGTCTGCGCAAAACCCCGGAGGAGCGCGTGCGCGACTTGCAACGGGCTGTCAAGGTTATAGAGGCCGCGCGCGGCAAGGCGCTCAAAGCTTCGCGTGTTCGGGGCGGCGCGATTGATTGACTTTGAGCAAGCACTGACGGCGCTCGCTCGAGCCCGCGTGCGGTTCGTCATCGTGGGCGGCCTCGCCGTCACGATACACGGCTCCTCATACGTCACCTTCGATCTGGATTTCTGCTACGCCCGCGTCCGCGAGAACCTGCCGCGACTCGCGCAGGCCCTCGGCCCCTATCATCCGCGGCCGCGCGGAGCGCGTCGAGGGGTCCGCCACGAGATAGGCCTGTCCCAGCTCGCCGAGCGCCGGGGGCCAAGGGATGCTCCGGTAGTCAAAGCCTCGGTATAACCCGCCTAAATCGGCCCGCCACAGCTGCCGCTATCAGTTCAAACTTGCCACCTATACGTCTTTAATAGTATCCAGATACGTATTCTGACAAGGACGTGCCACCGGCATGATCAAACAAGTAACCATCACCGATTTGCAGCGGCGCGCAGCCGAGGTCATCAGCAGTCTTCGGGAAGGCCCGGTCGTCGTTAACCAGCGCGGGCGTCCGGTCGCCGTCATCCTTACCGCGGAGGCTTACGAGCAGATGGAGCAGGCCGTGGCCGAGGTCGAGGCCAAGCAGGTGCGCGAGATCGTCGAGGCCGGGCTCTCGAGTTACGGCGCCGGACGCACCTCACCCCAGGCGGCCGTTGCGCAGCGCGTCCGCGCCTGCCGCCGGAAGAAGTGAGCCTCACGGTTGTGTCGTCGTACGACGCCATTCACCGTTTGCAAGTCTCGCGCCGGTTCCGACGAAGAGTCGGTTGGCCTGAGACCCAGTTCCATCTAACGGTGGGCACCAGCCGCCGCCCCGAGCGATTCGATGTACATGAAATCTTTCGTGTCGGCGGTCGGGTGCATGCGCCTGTCAGGTCGCGGTGCCGAGGAGTACTTTCACCGGCGACACTCCTTTCACCAGAACCACACCGAGCGCCACACAGTTGACTATGACGGTGAGCCAGTATCCTATCAGGAACGAAGTCTTCCGCGTTTTGTGTCGCAAAAGCACCTGAGCGATCAGTGCGCCGGGCCAGCCCCCGACCAGGCTCATCAGATGCAACGTCGACTCGGGGACTCGCCGGCCCGCATTCTGGGCGGCCGTCTTGTCCCGGGCGTAGACGCCGTACGTGATAATGCTCGCGCCGTAATAGAGCAACAGCCAACTCATCTCGAGCCGCCCTGAAACCACGAGCGCGGTTACCGCGGCGAGGAAACTGATTGCGAACGTGATCGGCGCGGAGGGAATCCCACGCGTTGGCGAGGCGCTACGTGTACCCACAACGAATCGGACATCATTCGCCTGAGGCCGTCCATGCGAATCGAACGCGAGCGTGTAACTCACCGCCTCATTCACGCCCGGCCTACGATCACTTCGTGGGAATGACGAGATGTGAACAAATACGGAGCCGCCCCCTTCAGAAGGGGAGATGAATCCGAACCCGCGCTCGTCGTTCCACTTTGCGATTCTTCCCTGGTGACGCATTTTCTATTTTCAAGCGATCTCAAGCCCGGCAGCGCCCGCCCGCCAGCTCCACTGCTATTGATGACAGGCGCGTATCGGGGGTTGGGTACATACTGATGTCAGGCGGTCGGCGAGGCGTTATCACCTATGTCTTTATCCGCTCAGGTAACTGTTCCGTCATTCACTCGCTGTCCACTAACCGTCGGAACATGCCCGGGTAGTCCAGCACGATGCCGTCCTCGTCCACGGGAAGCTCCACCGAGAAGCCGCTGCCGTCGAGGCTCTCGAAGAGGTAGAGCCGGTCGGCTAGCCGCGTATAAGCCTGCGGCTGCGGGCGGACCGTCAGGTCCGGCGCGAAGACCCAGGCCATGCGGAACTGCCGCCTCTCGCCGACCACCATCGGCTCGCGGCGGACGGGGAAGCTGTTGGTGAAAGGGGTCGGCCAGATGTCAATATCCACGCAGCCGTCGAGTTCGTCGATGGCCCGGCCGTCGTCGTCTCGCCACCGGCCCCGGCCGTCCGTTCGCAGATTGAGTGATGTGGTGAAGCGCTCCTTCGTGACAACCAGATCGGCCTCGCGGAGCCGCCACAATTCGTCCCAGGTCAGGCGGTAGGTGAGCCGGAACGGGCCGCGCCCCTCGTCAAACGCCAGGACGACGCTGTCGGCCACATGCTCATCCAGGAGCAGATGCTCCAGCCCCACGCCCTCCCGGCCCTTGTTCCAGGTGGGCAGCCAGCAAATCGTTCGTCTAAGCGCTATTGCAGGCAAAAGTCCTCTTTATAGTCACCAAGATGGAAGACGCATGATCGAAATTTACCCGGAAGGGAAGCCGCCGGGAGGGCTTAACCAGACGAGCCCTCATTTAGGGGAAAGCAATCTCTTCATAGCCGCCGGCGTGCAGGTTGTCTATGGCCTGGGCGACCCGGGTGACGTCACCCCTGATGCGCGGCCAGCTCGTCGTCATCAGCACGAGCACGCCGATTCTCCGGCCCGCCAAGTTCTGTTGGTAGCGGATGTTCTGGTCCGTGGTGACGAGGGCGTCGAAACCTTCGGCCTCGGCGCGGGCGAGCAGCTCCCCGTTCTTGAGGTCGTGCCAGCCCCTCTCGTATGCAGTCTCGACAGTGTGGTAAGGCAGGTGATTCCTCAGGGGCACGGGTGTCCCCTGATCGAAGAGAAGCCTCATCGCTAAGCCGCCTGGCGGCCCGGGCGCAGACTTTCGATGGCGCACTCGAGGACGGCCTCGACCTGCTCACGGGTGACGCCGGGGAACCATGATAGGAAGTCTTCGACCGAGGCCCCGCCCTCAAGGTTCTCGAAGAGGGCGACGACGGGGACGCGGGTGCCGCGGAAGACCCACGAGCCGCTGACCTTCTCCGGATCCTGCTCGACGGCAGTGCACGTAGACCAATCCATCATGGCTCTATTGTATCGCCGGAGCCCTGTTTGTTCTAGACATTTGTGAGGTCACGCCGCGGAACTGAGCGAACCCGAGACGGCCACTTCGAGCGTTAACCGGACTCCTAAAGGTAACCTGCTCTTTCGAACTCGAAGCATGTGTTTTCCCCGCTCCGCTTACAGGAACCCCCGTTCGGGGAACGGGTCAAGAGAGAATGTCTTAAGCCATTTCTAATAACCAGGAGGCTGCAAAAGGTGTAGATAAACTCTAGCGCCGGCGGCGCGCTTGAGGGTCAGAAAGAAACGCCAAACTTCCCGTGGTATCTCAGGAATGAAATAAAAAGCTTGAGTTTCAGATAGGCTAGATATACTATGCGATTCTGCAATAGACTTTACTGAGCGACTGCCTCCATCTCGAATTTTCAGTTAAGTATTTCACTCAAGTCGCTGATTCTACTTAGCTAGTATTCATTTTGTCCTCATGAACACTCTTAGCCAACTTTTAACCTTAAGCATTTTAAGCGGTATCCAGAATCAAATACTAAGGACATATAGCTCTGCTAGGACCAAGGGCTAAAGGGCCTTAATGAGTTCTCTAAGTTATCTCACTTATATCGCGGTTCATTAGGTTAAGAGTACGGGTTGCTTTATAGTCCTTAAGTATTCCTCGACTCATTATCATAAGGCTCTTAGTAATTATCATTGAAAGCGGGGGCAGTAGTTGCCTCATTCCTCGTCGACACTGGTGATAGTCAGCGGAGGAGTTAGCCATTAATCTTGGCGGATAGCTCGTATCCGTTTAGGGAGACTTCACAATCATGAAAAAACGGACTATCGGCATAGTTGTCATTTTCATCATTCTCATTATAGCTGTCATAGCCTACCAAATTTACTCGCCTCATAATGTTACGCAAGAGTCCACCGTTATCCGCATTGGATACAAGCCTAATTCCGGATATCAACACTTCTTCATCGCCCAGGAGAAGGGGTACTTTAAAAAGTACGGGCTCAATGTTGAGGGCGTCACATTCGAATCTACAAATCAGATGGTTCAAGCTGTAGTTAACGGTGATCTTGACGCTACGGCCGCGAGTTCAATCGAGGTGATCGGACTCGTCGAACAGAATTCGCCTAATTTACTGAAGATATATCTCACTCTGGTATTCGATAAGGATCATGCTTTCCACTCGGTACTAGTACCACCAGATTCTAAAATTCAAACACTGGCCGATTTGAAGGGTAAAAAGATTGGGACCGTTCCCGGCTCAACTTCTCAATCGTGGCTGGAAATAATCCTCGGCCGTTTCTTTGATTCCAAAAAGGATGTTCAGATTATTCAGCTCGAACCGCGCCTGCAGTTACAAGCGCTGAGTTCTGGACAGGTGGATGCGCTCTACACGGTAGACCCCATTGTCGCGCAAGCTCAAGCCAAGGGCTTGGCCCGGGTGTTGATAAAGGGGCCGGAGAACGAATACATGTTTACCCCTATGGCTACAGGGGGCGCAGTAGTCTCTCAACGGTTAGTTCAGAACAATCCAGAGGCAGCCAAGAACCTCATAAGGGCGATGAATGATGCTGTCGATTTCATGAGAACTAATGACTCCGAATCTCGACAGATTATTGCTAAAGATACCAAGCTCGAAGCTAACGTGGCCGCCAAATTGGATTTACTACAACTGTGGAAAATCAACGAAACTGATCTCTCGGGAGTCCAAAAATATCTGGACTTTTTAGCAGAAACAAAAATTCTCACTAAACGCATTGCAGCAGAAGATATTTACTTAAATCGTTCCTTTATTCAGTAATTGCCCCCTTACACTCGATGAATGCAATTACTGTTCAAAATGTCCAAAAGAGTTATTTAGAAGGTGATAAGAGGATATTAGTGTTAAATGACCTGACGTTAAGCGTCGGGGAACATGAAATCCTTTCTCTTTTTGGTCCGAATGGATGCGGGAAGACCACTTTGATTAATATCTGTGCTGGCCTGATGCAGGCGGATGCCGGAGTAGTTCAAATCTTTGGTGCTGACCCAAGAGATGTGAGAATTGGCTATATACCTCAGGCCTTCGGGGAGTCATTATTTCCCTGGTTAACGAATTTAGACAACATCTGCTTTCCACTTAGCTTGGATGGGCTTACTAAAAAAAGATCGCGAGAGGAAGCTGTCAGATTTCTACAACAAATTGATATCAGCCTGCCGCTCGAGAATTACCCTTACGAATCAAGTGGGGGGCAAAAGCAACTTGCAGCACTCGGGCGGGCTCTAGTTTCATCCCCTTCAGTTCTGTTAGCAGACGAGCCCTTTTCGGCGCTTGATTACACAACCCGGCTTGAGATTCAGGATAAATTCTTAAAAGTGGTGTCAGAGAGCCTACAGCTCGCGACAATCGTTATTAGCCATCAGATTGAAGATGCCATT
>DASWNS010000085.1:0-14496 GCA_036399115.1 Pyrinomonadaceae bacterium
TCGCTTCTCCGACCGGGCGGGAGTTTCGCTCTGACCGGCGTTTTATCCCGTCTAATTCCGCGCCTAAACGCTTTACGGGCAACGCCTTTCCCCGTTTCCGGCATCTCTGCTCTGTCCCTCGCAAGGCTTTTGGCCGCCGTCACTTTTTCGTCGCGACGAAAACTTATTTTCCGCCTGACGAGTAGCGTGCGGCGTCTAAACAGCGCGTGGGTTCAATATCGTTGACAAACGTTCTGAGGGCAAGCTACCATAACAGTTGTTGGGCTGTGCTTGCGAGCCAACCGCTCGACCGAAGCGCAGAGAGCGTTCGAGTAGCCCCGGCTCTCCCACAGGAATCCTTAAGCTACAAAAAAACAGTCCCACCGTCTATAGAGTACCGGGAGTAACAAACATGCGTAGATTCGTCGTAGCCCTATTTTTAACCACCCTGTGCGCCTCTTTTGCGCTCGCGCAAGGCCAGAGCGCACCCACGCTCAGAGTCGTCACCGAAGACCCTTCGCTGCCCTCTGAACTCTTCTACGGCGACGTGCGCGTTAAGCCCATCCGCCTCCGACCGGGCACGAACACACGCATCACGATTGACGACAGCGACTTTTTCGTCCAGCAGCAGTACATAGACTTTCTGAGCCGCTTCCCCGAAGCCGGCGGCTTCGCCGCATGGATGCGCGTGCTCGATAGTTGCAACAACGACCCCAACTGCCTGCACGGCGTCAACGGCAAGCGCGTGCTCGTCTCGCAGAGTTTCTTCCAGTCAATCGAGTTTCAGTACAAAGGCGGCTTCGTCTATCGCTTCTACAAAGCGAGTTTCAATCGCCTGCCGACTTACGGCGAGATCGTGGAAGGGATGCGCAGCGTGACCGGGCAGACCGAGGCCGAAGTGATCGCCAAACGCAACGCCTTCATGAACAACTGGGTGACGCGCGGCGACTTTGCCACCGCTTTTCCGGCGAGCTTGAGTCCGGCGGACTACGTCAACAAAATTCTCCAGACGGCGGGCGTCACGGTGGCGAACAAAGATCAACTCATCGCCGGTTTGACCAACGGCACGGAGACGCGCGCCAGCGTCCTCGGCAAGATCGTCGAGAGCAGCGAACTCTACACGAAAGAGTACGACCCCGCTTTCGTCGCCATGCAATACTACGGCTACCTGCGCCGCGCGCCCGAACCCGAAGGCTACAACAACTGGCTCACCTACCTGCGCAACAATCCCGGCGATTACAAAACGATGGTCTGGGGCTTCGTCTACTCCGGCGAATATCGCAACCGCCATTAAGCGCAGCACGCACGCGAAACAACTTCGAGGCCAGCCTTTCAACGGGCTGGCCTTTTCAATTTAAGCCTCTACCCGAACCCCGTTCGCCCAGACAAAACCATGAAACAAACTATTGCGCATATTGCTTTAGTCGTAGACGACTATGACGAGGCCATAAAATTCTATACCGAAAAACTGGATTTCACTCTGGTCGAAGATACTCCGCAGAGCGAGACGAAGCGTTGGGTTTTAGTTGCGCCTAAGGGAGCGGAAGAGTGCTGCCTGTTGCTCGCCAGAGGGGTCGGCGAAGAACAGAGAAGCCGCATCGGAAACCAGACGGGGGGGCGCGTTTTTCTGTTCCTGCGCACAGATGATTTCTGGAGAGATTATGAAAACATGGGGGCGCGCGGCGTAAATTTTGTCAGGGAACCGAAAACGGAGGAGTACGGCACGGTCGCCGTTTTTGCAGATTTGTACGGCAATCTCTGGGATTTGGTCGAGTTCCGCAAGTAGAGACGAGCGAACGATATTACTGCCCGGCTAGACACGCGCCGTGCGCGGCTTAACCGGCGACATCGCGGGCAAGAGTTCGCTGTAAACGTCCAGAGTCAGCCGCGCCGTGCGCTCCCAGGTAAATTCCGCCGCGCGCACTGTGCCGATGGAAGAGAGACGGGCGCGCTCCTCCTCGCTGCCGCAGACGTGTGCGATGGTGTCTGCCAGTTCCCTCACGTTCGTCGGTTCGACGAGACGCGCCGCCTCGCCCACCGTCTCCATGATGACGGGAATGCGGCTCGTGACGACGGGTGCGCCGCAACTCATCGCTTCGAGCGGCGGCAGGCCGAAGCCTTCGTACAGCGACGGGTAGACGCAGACGCGGCAGGAGGAATAGAGCGCGGCGAGGTCTGCATCGGAGATGTAGCCCGTAAACAGTATGCGCGCGCCCAGCCCCGACTGTTCGATGAGCGCGAAGAGTTCTTCCGTCAACCAACCCTTCTGACCGGCGATGACGAGTTGCGTGCGAAAGCCCGTGCGGCGCGTGAGTTCCTCGAAGGCGCGCACGAGCGTCAACAGATTTTTGCGCGGCTCGACCGTCCCGACGAACAAGATAAATTCGTCTTCGACGCCGAGCCTGCGCCGGGCATCCGCCGCCCCTTGCGCCGCGACGGGACGAAACGCACGGCGCGGTGCGAGCGGCACGACCGCGATCTTCTCCGGCTTAACTCTCAGGTGCTCGCAGATTTCGCGCTTGACGCTCTCGGAGTCGGTGATGATCTTCGAGGCCATGCGCGCCGTGGCAGGCAGGCGGCGACGCGCGCGGCGCACGAGTTCCGCTTCGTGCGTGTGCGAATGGAGCAGGAGCGAGAGATCGTGGATGGTGACGACGGTGCGGCAGCGATTCCAGAGCGGGATTTTGTAGTTTGTGCCGTGAAAGAGTGTGATGCCGTTCTGCTGCACGTAGAGCGGCAGGCCAATCATCCACCAGCGGCGAGAGAGGGAGTTGACGCGCGCGTGCACGGTGCGCAAATTCGCGGGCAGAGACTCTTCGAACGCGTCCTCGACAGAGGCTTCGATGGGAACGTGTGCGACCAACTCGAAATCGTATTCGGGAGCGAGAGCCGCGAGTCCGCGCGCCAGTTCGAAAGTGTAATGGCCGATGCCGGTCTTCGGCTCGGCCAGCGGAACCCCGTCAATTGCGATGCGCATGCTGTAAACGATAACGAGCGGCCACGCCCGGTACATGGCGCGCGAATCTACTTTTCAGTCTTATTACCTGCCGCGAGATTATAGCCCCTGAACGGCGGAGGCACCCAGCCGGGTTTCGCCGGAAAGGAACAGAACACTTACGCCGCAGAGACGCAGAGAAGGGGCGCAGAGGAAAACGATGCGGGATGAAGGATGAAGGATGAACGAAAGCCAATACTGCTTCAGTTCATCCTTCATCCTTGATCGTTCATCGTTTCTTTTCTCTGCGCCCCTTCTCTGCGATGAAGTCTTCGCGTCGCCCTGCGCCTAGTTGATGCGGAAGCGGGGCGCGGTGTCTACGGGGCGACTCATGAAGGTGCCTCCGGCAGTATTGACGATCACGATGATGGACACGTCGCCCGCGTTCGCCAGCGTGGCGGGAAGGCGGAAGTCGAGCGTGAGCGCGCCGGGCATGCGGTCAACTACCTGCGGGTCGGTCGGTATCTGATCGCCGGGCGCGATGTCCGTAGTCGTGCCGTCGGCCTTGATGAGCCGGACGGTGATCGCGCTGCGCGGGATGCCGCGCACGCCCGTCAACAGGACGCGCAACCTCGTCGCCTCGGTGACGCTTTGGCCGCTGCCGTTCACGTAGGTCGTCGTCACGGTGAAAGGTTCGGTCATGCCCAGCCCGACGGTGAGCGGGTTGGTGGCGTTGCCGACGACGGCGCGACCGCCCGCACCGTTCGTCGTGCTGAAGATGTCCGGTTGCGCGGCGACGATTTGCAGCACGCTGCGAATGGTTCTGGACACGCCGCCCTCGACGACGTTGATCACGACCGGATAAGTGGCCGCACCTGAGAGCGGGGCGAGTCCGCGCGGGACGACGAAGTTAATCTGCGTCGGGCTGACGAAGTAAAGACCGGCGGCGGCGTTGTTGATGGAGAGCGAAACGCCCGCGAGTTCGACGGGAAGCGGCGGCCTGCGCTGGAACTCCGAGGCGACATCGCAAGCGGTCGCGGGCGGGCAGACGTTGGTGGTGGTCGAGGCGAGCGTGAACGCGCCGGAAGCGGCGGTCTTGCGGACGATACCGATCATGCCGGGCGCGAGTCCGGTGATGGGAGTCGCAGCCGGGGTCGGCGAAGGCGTGGGCGTGGGCGATGCCGCAGGCGTCACAACTTCGCGTTCCGTAGCTCCCGTGAAATAAGCGAGCGCGCTCGCGGAAGCGGGCGTGTCGTTGGCGGGCGCGGCGGCGGGCGGGACGTTCAGGTAAAAGACTTCCGCCGAGCCTGAGCCTTCCGACGTGGAGGTGCCGTTGCCGCCGCCGAGTTCGCCGTTGAAACTGAAAGCGATGCGCTCAATCGAGTTGCTGACGAAGGGTTGCAGCGCGGCGTTGCCGCTGATGGTAGTGTTCGTCAGGCGCGTGAAAGCCTGCGCCTCTGCGGTCGTCGTGGGAACGGGCAGCGAAAAAATTTGCTTCAAGCCCGCAGGGTTCATCCCCGTGGTGTCCGTGAGATTGAGGCGCGCGCCGCCCGGCGTGAAATTGAGCGCGGAGGTAAAGACGAGTTGGGTGGCCGCGCCGCTGCCCGCGAAGACCGGAAAGCGCAACACGTCCTCCTCGTTGGCGGAGGCTAAGCCGCGAGGCCCGATCTGGACGAAAGTATTGCTCTGGATGACATAGACGAAGAGGCCGCGCGTGACTTCATTCGCAGTGGTGTTTGCCGCCGGGTTGGTGGCGACCGATTCAAACGCCACGAATCTTCCGTCGCGGCTCATACGCGGCCCCGGATTGAGCACGTTGACGAGGTTGCCGGGGTTCGCGCGTTGCGTGCGCGTCGCCTGCGTGATGCCATCGGTGGGTCCCGCGAGGGTCACGGGGGCGACGAAAATTTCCGCGTTGCCGTCGTCATTGGCGAGGGTGTTGAACGGCGTGCCGTTGATGTCCCTCATGGCGGTGGCATTTGAGACGAAGGCGATCATGGAGGTGGAGAGTTCTACGGTTTCGTCGCTAAGCGAGGTGTCGCCGGAGATGCTCGGATTGTCGTTAAAGGTAAACGCGCCGGAGGTGTCCGTTACCTGCGCGAAGACGCCCGTGGCGGGCTGCGTGGCGGGGATGAGCGTGTTTCGCGTCCAGATGAAAATTTCGGGGTTGGCGTCGGGGTTCCTGAAATCCGCCCCGTTCGGCGCGAAACGGTTGCGCGTCGAAGTGAAGACGATGCGCGAGGCGCGGTCGTTGACCTGTGCGGCGCGGTTATCGTCTGCGACGATGGGCGAGGTAACGTCCGTGCCCGGCACGGGCAGGCGGCTCGCCGTCGTATCGGTTACGCGCGTGAAATCATTGACGCGGAGATTGACGAAGCCGCTGTCCGTGCCGCTTCGCAGATCGACGGTTTCGACGGCGGGGATGCGATAAAGAAAGATCTCTTGATTGCCGTCGGCCTTGAGCGCAGTCCTGCTCGCGTCGCCGTCGAAGGTGAACGGGGTGTCGGCGTTTGAACTGAAGACGATCCAGCGTCCGTTGCGACTGATGAAGGGGCGATTGTTGCTCACTTCGACATCGACGTTGCTGAAATCAGGCAGGCCGGTCGTGGTGTTGACGGCGAGCGCGGGTTTGGTCGCGTCCTTGCGTGCGCTCGTCGTGTTGGTGATCTGGAAGATGCGCCGTTGCGCGTAGTCGTAGAGAAAAATTTCGCGGTTGCCGTCCGTGTTGGTGACGCTTCTGGTGGTAGGAGTCTCCTCCGGCAGCAGGGTTGCGAGATCGCCCGTCGATTCAAAGACGACGAAACGCCCGTCGCCGCTGATGCCGCCGACAAAAGCGTTGGCCGCCGAAGAAGTGACCTGCGTGAAGGAGGAATAGCGGGGCGTCGGGCTGGGAGTGGCCGTCTGCGCGACGGCCAAGCCTGCCGACAGGCAGACGAGCATTAAAGCTATCAAGGACAGGCGAAAAGCGTTTTTCACTGGAAAATCTCCAAATGAGGCCGAAACAGGATAAGCGATGTTCATGAAATTTCTTGGGACCTTCATTCGCCGGACGGCAAGCTGCCACGACAGGCGAACGGGAACGGGCATTTTAAGCGCAACGCCCGTATTAGAGCAAGTTAGGCTGACAGTTCCTCTGATGAGACGCGGGCGGCGCACCGTTGGCCGGAGAAAAGAGAAAGGATGAAGGAGGAACGATGAACGAGGAATATTAAAGCACTCAAGCGAGTTAAGGCTTTCATTCCTCGTTCATCGTTCCTCCTTCATCCTTTATTTTCAGGGTTGGCCGAACCTGAGCCTGTACTCGGTCGAGTTGAGGAAGCCGTTGATCATCTCGCGCCGGCTCGTCCCGCGTTGCAGGGCGTTCAGGTTGGCCTCGTAGCCCGCCGGTTCCGGCGTCCTCCTCAGGTAGCCATAGTACTGCATGGCGACGAACGCGCTGTTGAATTCTAACGCCTGCAACTGATCCGAGTCGGCGATGGCGCGGAACACCTGCGCACGCGTCAGCGAGTTGTTGTCGAGGCGGGCAGTCAAGTCCGCGCTCGTCAGGTTAACTCGCGTCCCGCTGTCGGGTGTGAGCGGGTCGGGCGTCGTCACGGAAGCGAGCGAGTAGCGCCCGAGCAAGGCCGAGACGAACTGCGCGTTGGACATTGCGCCGTAGGCGTTCGTGAACTCAGGCCGCGCGACGAACGTGTTCGTCAGTTGCGCCTTGCGTGCGAAAACCTCTTCCGCCGTCGCTCCGGCGACGAAGCTCATGTCCGTCACGATCTCCGTGTACTGCGGCAGGCGGTTGAAGGCCACCTTGTAGAAGCGGAAGACGGAGAAGCCCTTCAAATTAAACTCAGGCGACTCGAAGAAGGCGCGCGAGACGGCGATGCGGTCGCAATCCGTGTTCGTCGCCGGACCCGTGTTCACGTTCGCGCAACGCGCCATCACCGCCGTCCACGGCTCATTGGCCTCCGGCTCGCGCGAGAGGAAGTCGAGATACTGCTGGCGAACGAAGAAGGGATAGTCGCCCGGCGCTAAGGTGATGATCGGGTTCGGGGAGACGCCCGTGTCGTTGTCCTGCAAGGTGACGGTCGCGACGCTCTGTGCGCCGAGCGACGTGCCCGAGCCGGAAGCGTTCGCCAGTTGAATCTGGAAAGTCTCCGCGCTTTCGTCGTGCCCGTCGTCAATGAGCGGCACGGTGATGGTCTTGTTGAGTTCGCCCGGAGCGAAAGTGAGCCTGCCGGACGTGGTGGCGAAGTCGCAGCGCGCGAACGCGCCGCCGTTATTGCCCACCGTGTCAGCGCACCCGACGGTGAAGGTGTCGCTGTCGGTCGTGCGGTAATCAACCGTGGAGGTGCCGATGCTGTCGCCCGTGCGCGTGACGGTGAAGGTCGCGCGCCCGTCGCCTTCGCCGTATTGATAACTCGGATGCGATAAACCGATGCTGTTCGGACCCGCCACGCTGACGGCGAAGTCGGCTGTCAGTTCCTCCAGACCGTTGTTGGCGAAAACTGCGCGCGTGGGCGCAAAGGTAGAGCCGGGTCTTGAGGGAGTGACGGTGTAGCTGGCGCCGATGCTGAGGTTGGCGAAAAAGTAGTGACCGGCGGCATCGGTGGTAGTAGTGGCGGAGTGTGTGCCGCTCAAAGTGAGCGGGACGCCGCTCAAGCCTACGCCGTTATCCGTCACGCGCCCGCTGATGGTCAGCGAACGGGGGCGCGGCGTGAAGGTCACGGTCGCCGCGTTCGTCAGGTTGATGCGCTGCGTTTCGGACGTGTGCGTCGTAACGACATAAGCATCGGGTTCGCCGTTCGAGATGCCGACGACCGGGAACATGCTCGCATTCGCGCCGTAGCGCATCTGGATGGTGCCATCTGCGCGCAGTTCGATCTCGAAATTGATCGGACTTCCGCCCGTACACCCGCCGGTGCTCGCGCTCGGATTGCAGGGCACGCCCTGCCAGCGGAAGATGATGTGATTGGAGTCGGACTCCCGCACGAAGATGCCGCTATCGGAACGCCGCGCCGTGTTGATGTCGATGTCGTCCCACAGCCCGGCGATCATCCTCTGGCCTTGCAGCCCCTGGACGGAACTCCCCGCGTCGTCTGCATCTTGATTTTCGCGGCGGGGCGGCTGGGAGAAGTAGATCGCGCCGTTGGTCGAGATGGTCACGGGTTGGCTTTCGCCGTAGAACCTGAAGGCGAACGGCAGGGTATAACCGACGTACTTGTCGTCGCCCGTCACCAGAGAGGTTCCGGTGATGGGCGTGAGTCCCGCCGCGCCGCTGAGCGTCACGTTGTAGGGGTTGGTGCGGTAGTTGTCCGGAATTCTCACGGCGAGGGAGGTGTCGCTGCTGTTGCCCGCGTTGTCGTAGGCGCGCAGGACGAGCGTGCCCTCGAAGTTTCTGTAGGGCATGGTGACGAAGATGCTCTGCTGCGTGCCCGCCGGGGCGGGGTTGAGCGAGGTGGGCAGCAGGGTCTTGGCTCCCGTCGCCGGGTTGACGAAGAAGAAATCATAGTCGGCGGCGGTGCCCGAATTGCCGTCGTCGCCGGTGGCCGTCCACGCCAGCGAGATGTTACGCCCGACTCCGCTCGTCGTAGGTTGAATGCGCAGATTGCCGACGGGCGCGGGCGGGGTCGTGTCGTTCTCCAGCGCGCTCTGGAGAGCTTTGCCGACGTTCAGACGGCGACCCGTCGTGGTTCTCCCGTCGAGCGCGGGCGAGATGCGGTCGCCCGTGTAGGCGAGTACGCCGCGCAGTTCGGACATGGTGATCGAGGGCTTGGCGGCGAGGATGAGCGCGGCGGCTCCGGCGACGTGCGGCGAAGCCATCGAAGTGCCGCCGAAGTATTCATACCCGCTCGGATTCACAAACGTGGGGACGGTGCTGAGGATGCTTTGGCCGGGGGCGGCCATGCTGACGAGGCGCGCGCCGAAGTTCGAGGAACTGACAAGGCCGTCGAAGCTGTTGGTGGAAGCGACGGCGAGCACGTTCGGCACGTCGTAGCTGGCGGGGAAATCGGGGAAGACGAAGTTGTCGTCGCCGATATTATCGCCGCCGCCGTTGCCCGCCGCGACGACGAAGAGGATGCCCGCCGCGTTGAGTTGCTGAATGGCGTCGAGGGCGGCCTGTGATTTGCCGGGGCCGCCGTAAGAGTTGTTGAGCACGCGGAGGTTGACGCCGCGCTGGCGCATCTGAAGCGCGTAGTTGTAGCCCTCTATGATGTTCGAGACGGTGCCGCCTTCGGGACCGAGCACCTTGAGCGACATGAGGCTCACTTCCCAGTTGACGCCCGTGACGCCGACGGCGTTGTTGCCTCTCGCGCCGACCGTCCCGGCGACGTGCGTGGCGTGATCGTCGCCCTCCTGATTATCGAAGACGGTTCTGTCGTTGTGGTCGAAATCCCAGCCGTTGACATCGTCTATATAGCCGTTGCCGTCGTCGTCAGCCCCCGGCGCGCCGTTAGCTTCGGCGGCGTTCGTCCAGATGTTGTCACGCAAATCCGGGTGATTGATGTCAACGCCGCCGTCGAGCACGCCGACGACCACGTCGCGGCTGCCGACCGTCGTGTCCCACGCGGACGGAGCGTTGATGCGGTTTAAGCCGTACTGTTCGCCGAAGCGCGGGTCGTTGGGCGTGCGGCGTGCGCGCCAGATGTAGTTCGGTTCGGCGTAGAGCACGTCCGGGCGTTCGGCGAGTTCGGCGAGGGCTTCGAGCGTGCGCGACTCTTCGACTTTAGCGAGACGCAGGCCGCGCACCATGTCGGAGCCTTCGAAGCGTTGAAAGCTCACTTCGCCGCCGTCCACCTCGCGCTGGAGCGACATCGGGGATGCTTCCGCGCTCTTGGCTGCCGCGTCCGTGCGGAAACGCACCAGCACTTCGCCCGGCACAAACTCCGCGCCCTCGACGATGTTGGCCGCTCCTTTAGCTACGATCTGCGACTTGCGTGGCCGCTCCTCTTCCTGCTGCCACGCGCCCGCTTTGATGTAGGGGAGGCCTGCGGCGAGGGCGAACAAGCTCAAGACTAAAGCGAGACGGCGCGTGGCGCGCACACGAACGGCGAGATTCCGGCCTAACGGGGAACGAAACATCTGTTAGTCTCTCCTGTATTAAAAACGCGCCCGCATGAAAGATGTGTCAGCGCGCGCTTATGATTTCGTCAAAAAATGGCCTGAAAAGTAGAACTGAGGGGGCGTCCGGCGATAGCCTGTGTTTAAGGACGATGCGAACTCCATTCAGATGCGAAAACGGCCTCTAAAAGATGTACGCGCGCATATTATTTTTCGGATGTTTACGGGCGTTTTCGGGCAAACACGGGCACGCGTTAACGGAAGTTTTGCCCGATCTGTTCCGTGCCGAACGTGCCGATGCCGTTCAAGCGGAAACTGAAGACGACGCGGTTCTCTTTACGCAGGCCGAGGTTGAAAAAAGTGTCCTGCAACGTCACGGCGCAGCAGTCCCAACTGTAGCCGAGCGTCAGGGTCGAACTGACGAGCGGGGAGGTCTTGCCCGGGCGGTTCTGGAAATCGAAGAAGATGGCCGCGCCGCCGAACAGACCGCGCTCGCGGTTGCCGATGAAAACATAGGGGCTGTATTGCGAGCCGCGCAGAGTGCCCGCTTCCCTGCCGCGCGCGTCGGCAAACTGTTGCAGACTCGGCGCGAGTTTGATGGCGCGCGTGTAGTAGAAGGTCTGGAAGATCTGCACGAGGCGGCGGTTGAGTCCGAAGCTGACGACGAGATCGCGCACGCCGCCGCCCTGCACGTCGAGGTTGGTGCGCACGTCGGTCGTCAGGTTCGGGTGCGGGCGATAACGCGCTTCGACGCTCAGGGGCGAGAAGCGACGCGGCACGCCGCCGTAGGTGAAACCGGAGAAAGTGTTGATCGGGTAGAACTGGTTGCGCCTGCCGGGAATGAGCGCGCCGCCGAAATAGGGATCGAAGAAGTATTTGCCGCGCACCGTGATGGAGAGCACCTCTTCGGGACGCGTCGCAACGGGCGCGAGAGTCTTGCCGTTGCCGCTCGCGGCCTGCGTCGCAGCGTTCGCCGCCCCGCCCGTCACACTACTACTGGCCGCATCGTTCGCCGCACCGTTCGTCGCGTCGTTCGCCGCACCGTTTGACGCGCCGTTCGTCGTGCGGCTCGTGAGCGGCGTCTTTCCGCTGACGTTTTCGGTCGAGTGGCGTTTAAAGAAACGGTTGACGATGCCGTATTCGATCTCGTTCGTGTCGGCGATGGCGTCGGTCGAGTCGAAGCGGATGATGCGCGGGAAATTGTTGATGCCGGTTATTTTCCGGTAGGTCACGTAAGGCTCGACGACGTGACGGAAGCGCAGGCTGTCGTCGCCGCGATAGAAGTTGCGCGCGAGCGCGGGCGGGCGCACGTCGAAGCGCAGTTCGGCGTAAGCGCGCGACACGTCGCGACCGAGCACGAGGCGCGTCAGCGGGTCAATCGAGTTGGAATAGTATGTGCCGCGCAGGGAGGCCGTCGTCGTCGCAGACCAGCCATCGCGGTAGAGCGGAACAGTGAACGTCGGGTTCACGTCGAGACGCTGCACGACCGACGGCGTGATGAGCGGTTCGCCGCCCGCTTCGAGTCGAAAGGTGGCGAGGTCGTCAACCGTCTCCTTGCGGCTGACGCCTTCGAGGCCGCCTTCGAAAGAGAAATAGACGGGGAGACGCTCGAAGAAGCTGAGGGGCGAAGGCCGCTTCTGCAATTCGATGCTCGGCAGGTTGCGGATGCGTATGCGCGCGCTCGGCAGCGCGGTCACCTGATTGCGCGCGAGGAAGTTGAAACTGTAGTCGCCCGCGTTCTTGTTGACGAAGACCTGCGAGCGTTCTTCGGGCGAGATGGCCTGTTGAATGTTATCGGAGAAGACCTGCCGGAAGGCGAGATTGGAAGTGATGTTGATGTCGGCGGCGGCGAGAAAGCCGTTCGGAAAATAATGGACGCCGTCCATGTAGAAGCTCGACCCGCCCTGGTCCGGATGCTCCGCGCTCTCCTTCTCGCCGAAGAGTCGATCCTTGACGGTGTAGAAGCCGAGATTGAAATAGGAGCGCGAGTTGGCGCGCGTGCGCATGTCCGCGCCGAAGCCGAGGCCGCGCTGCGAGAAGATGTCGTTTCTGAACGTTACGTCGGCGGCGCGTCCGAGCGTTTGATAGTAAGCGTTCGAGAGGCGGAAGCCCTTCTGGCCGGAGCCGCTGAAGGTCGGCGTCAGGAAGCCTGAAGCGCGGTCGCGCCGCTTGATCGAGATGGAGGCGTAAGGCAGCGGCAGGAGCGTCATGCCTTTGACTTTAAACTTCGGATTCCGCGCACGCACGCGGTCGTTCAGAGTGATCTCGGCGCGACGAGCCGTGAAACTCCACTTCGGCGTCTCCTCGTCGCAGGCCGTCAGTTCCGTGTTGTGGACGACGATGCGATTGGCCGCAACCTTCTCCACGCGGTCGGCGGTGAAATAGATGATCGTGCCGTCTTCGGTCTGGTTGGTGAAGCCCGTGGAGTCTATGAAGAAGCCGAGCTTGGTCGCGTAGTTGAACTCGGCGCGCGAACCCGTGATGCGCTGCGACTGGCCTTGATCGAAGACGACGTTGCCTTCCGCGACGACGCGGTTCTGAGCCTCGTAGACGGTCAGCTTGTCGGACTGCAAGCGATAGATGCCGACGCGCGCATCCACGTCGCCTTCATAGACGACGACGCGCGCATTCTCGGGGCCGCTCGCCGTCTGCTTGCCCGCATCTATGTCGAGCCTTTCGGTTGACTGCCCCGCCGTCGCCGCACCGTCGCTCTTAACGGGCATGCGCGGGCGGATCGGCTGCTCCTGTTGCAGCGGGTTGACGTTCGGCGTGTCCGTGATCGGATTGAGCACTTTGCGCTCGACCGGATTCGACTGTTGCTGCTGCCCGAAAGCGCGCGGCGCAGCGCAGCCGCAGACGACGAGGCAGACGAAGGCAGACCACGACAGGAGCAGATGCTTCTCGTTTGTACGAAGATTTTTACTGAAGAAGAAGGAACGCAAAAGTGTGAGCTGGAAGACCTCCGACGCCTTGAATCACGGGGCGCGCATGCGCCGCTTTTCGCACGGCAACAGGCGCGCGCTTTCGTCGCTGCAAAAGCGCGGCGATGCTAACATGCGCCGCCAATGAGCGACAAGCAAACAGCACTCTCAGCCTGTGGCAGGGAGAACCGGGGGCGTCCGCTCCGCTCGCGGACGCCCCGCCTGCTCAGTCTAACCCTCGACTCTCTGGCCCGCACGCGCCAGTAACCAGCCTAAAAGGATGAAGAGCACGCCGCCGGTGGCAAGGAACGTGAGGTTATAGATCGTATAGTTCGGCACTTGCCTGACGTAGTGGACGCCGAGAATCTGGTGGTCGATGATGCCCTCGACCAGATTGAACAAGCCCCAGCCCAGAAACAGTTGGCCGACGAAGGCTCTCAGAGACGGGATCGCAGCGCGGCGATAAGCTGCGCTCCAGAGCAGAAAGACGCCGAGCAAAGTTACCAACCAGACGGCGGCGTGGAAGATGCCGTCCCAGAGCATGTTGACGCTCATCGCCTCCATCGTCGTCGGCGGAATCCAGTTTGACACCATGTTGTGCCACTGCAATATCTGGTGGAGCACGATGCCGTCAACAAACCCGCCGAGGCCGATGCCTAACAAAATCCCCGCGACCGACGCTCTCCTGTCATGTTCGACTGCGACCATCCGAGCCTCCTCTCACAGTTCGTTCCAAGTTTTAGCCGGAGCGTTGCATTATGGCTCCCGCCGCAACCTGCAATCAACAGAGAAGCGGCGAAACAAAGCAGGCCGGACAACGGGCGGCCTATCCATCAACCCGCGCTATTGACTCACTCCCGCACAATCGCCCGTCGCACGGACAATCTAACTGTCGCACGGACGACTTAACACGAGCGTCCCCATCTAACTCAAGGACGCCGGGCAGATGAGCCACACGCGTGCGTGCGCCGACCAGCCCGCAAGCCTTCTCGATCAGAATATCCACGCCATCCCGGAACTTGCCCGGACAGGCGAAGAGAGTTCCGGCATCACGGGCAGACGGCGACCGGAGGCTCTACGCCCTATCGCAAACGACCGCCGCCTGTCGCCTGCCGCCAACGCAGTTGCTATTATCCAAGCAATGAGCGGCGAGGCTTCCGGGAATTTGCGTCTGATGATCGTGGCGGGCGAGGCTTCGGGCGACGCGCACGCGGCGTCGCTCGTGCGTGCGCTCAGAGAGAGTGCGCCGGGCGTGAGGTTCCAATTTTTCGGGGCGACGGGGAGAGAGATGCGCGCCGCCGGAGTCGAGTCCGTCGTGGCGACGGACGATCTGGCGATCACGGGGCTGATGGAGATCGGGCGCGCGCTCAAAAAGTTCTGGCGCGCGTATCAAACGCTCCGGCGAGTCGGCATCGAGCGCGCGCCTCAGGCAGTGATCCTCGTCGATTGGCCTGACTTCAACCTGCGTCTCGCGCGCTTCTTCCACCGGCGCGGCCTGCGCGTGATCTACTACATCAGCCCGCAACTCTGGGCGTGGCGCGAGCATCGCGCGCGCAACATCCGGCGCGACGTTGACCTGCTGCTCGCCATCCTGCCCTTCGAACCCTCCTG
>DASWNS010000086.1:0-11548 GCA_036399115.1 Pyrinomonadaceae bacterium
ATGAACGCTTTACGAACTCCGACGCCTTTGCCGCGCGTGCCGACGCCGGAGACTCCCCGGCGCGCGCGTGAGTCGGCGGATGAGCCGCCATCGCCGCTGCCGCTCGCTCCGGCGCGTTGGGATTGGAGTGGGGTGCGCCGCGTGCTCGTCGTGCGCCTGCGCTCCATCGGCGACACGGTGCTCGCCACGCCCGCGCTCCACGCGCTCAGGCGTTTTCTTCCCGACGCGCAGATCGATCTCCTGCTCGAAGATTGGGTTGCGCCGCTGCTCGACGGCAACACAGACGCTTCCCGCATCATCACCGTCAGACGCGGGAGCACGCTCGCGCGCCTCTCGCTCGTCCGCCGTCTTCGCGCCGCGCGCTACGATGTCGCTTACAATCTGCACGGCGGCACGACAGCCGCGCTCTTGACGCGTGCCTCCGGCGCACGCTTCCGCGTCGGTTATGCGAGCTACAAGTTCAGCGCATTGCATAATCACGCCGCGCCGCCCGCCTCCGAGTTGTGGCGACAGGAGAAGACGCACTCGGTCGAGCAGCAACTCGCGCTCCCCGGTTGGACGGGCGTGCCCGTCACAGACCGACCGCCCACGCGCCTCTCCATCAAGGACGAAGCCGACGCGAAGATCGTCGAACGGTTGCGCGCGGCGGGCTTCGACGTGCGCGCTCCGCAACCCTTCGCGCTGTTTCACCCGGCAGCCGCCTTCGACTCGAAGCGTTGGGACGTGCGCAACTTCGCGCGCGTGGCCGAACGGCTCGACGCGCGCGGCTTCGCCGTCGTGGCCGTCGCCGCGCACGGGGAGAGGGAGGTCGTCCGCGCCTTCGCGTCGAGCGCGAAGGCGCGCGTCGCGTCCTTCAACGATCTGACGCTGCCGGAAGTGGCCGCGCTCGCCGCGCGTGCGCGCCTGTTTGTCGGCAACGATAGCGGCATCGCGCACATCGCCGCCGCCGTCGGCACGCCCTCGGTCGTCGTCTTCGGTTCGTCAAACGTCGCACACTGGCGTCCGTGGTCAACTGCGCCGGCGGAGGTCGTCCGCGAAGAGATGCCCTGCGCGCCGTGCGCGGGTTACACGTGCGGGGAGTTTGCGGAAGCGCAATGCATCAGGCGCGTTACGGTCGAGCGCGTGGAGGCGGCCATCGGGCGCGTGCTCGCGCAAATAGAGGGCTGACGATTTTCCGCGCGCCGGAGAGTGTCGAAGGGAGAACTTACTTTATGGGCGCAGCAGCCGGGGCGGCAGTGGCGGCAGCCATCGCCAATGCGATCAAATCGAGCGGCGTGCTGGTGACGGTCACGCCGGAAGATTTCGCGGCCATCCTGCGCCGCACACAGCAACCGCTCATCGTGGCGGCGCAGGGCGGATTCTTTTCCACCCACTACAAGTATCTGACGAGCTACAAGGGACTCGCCTTCTATACGAAGTCGCCGACGCCGCTCGTCCTGCCGTTAGGCGCAGAGGTCGTCAACGCGAAAGGCATCTCGATCCCGCAGTAGTCGTCGCGTTTGATCGTGTAGAATCTTTTAGTCACCTGTCTTTGCTGACCGAAACGGATGGAACTGATCACAGCACAACGCGCGGCTGAGTTGGCCGCGAACTTCGGCGGGCGGCGCATCGTCGTCTACGGCGACGTGATGCTCGACGAATTCGTCTGGGGCGACGTGTCGCGCATCTCGCCGGAAGCGCCCGTGCCCGTCGTCGACATTCGCCGCGAGTCGGTGCGGCTCGGCGGCGCGGCCAACGTGCTCGCAAATTTGAACGCGCTCGGTGCGCGTGCCTCGGTGGTCGGCGTCGTGGGACGCGACCGCGCGGGCGAACGCCTGCTCGGCGCGCTCGAAGAAGCGGGCGCGCTCAATTCACACGGCGGCCTCGTCACAGACGAGAGCCGCCCGACGACTCTCAAGACCCGCATCATCGCCCACAACCAACTCGTCGTGCGCGCAGACCGCGAGCGGCGCGTGCCCGCCGATGCCGCCACGGAAGACCGGCTCGTCGCCACGCTCACCGCCGCCCTGCAAGACGCAGACGCCTTCGTCGTCTCCGACTACGACAAGGGCGCGGTCACGCCGCGCGTCCTCGCGGAGATTTTGCCGCGCGCTACGAAACGCGGGATTCCCGTCCTCGTCGATCCGAAGATTCGCAACTTCGACTCGTATCGTCCGGCTACGCTCGTCACGCCGAACCATCACGAAGCCCTGCGCCTGACGAACACCGAAGACGACACGGACGAAGGCATAGCCGCCGCCGCGCGCCTCATACGCCAACGTCTGGACTGCGAATCCGTGCTCATCACGCGCGGCGAGCACGGCATGATGCTTTTGGAAGGCGACGCCGCGCCCGTCTATGTCGCCACGGTCGCACGCGAAGTCTATGACGTGACGGGCGCGGGCGACACCGTGATCGCGACGCTCGCCGCCGCGCTCGCCGCACGCGCGTCGCTCGTCGAAGCCGCCGCGCTCGCCAACCACGCCGCCGGAATCGTCGTCGCCAAACTCGGCACGGCCACCGCCAGCGCGGACGAACTCGTCAACTCCTTCAAGTTAAAAGACTGACAAGTTAGAAGACTCTCTTTGAGCGAACCCGAAGACTGAACGGTTCGAGCCTCTCGATAAATTATGCCATTGAAGAAAATTTCCGCCGCGCGCCTGCTCTCAAAATTGCTGCTGTGCGCGCTCGTCCTGAACCCGACAGCCCCCGGCACGCTCGCGCAGGAGGCGCAACGCAACCGCAGGGTCAACCAGCCTCCCGCGCCGCGCGCAACTCCGCAGCCGACTCCGACGCCGCAGGCCGCCCCGCCGCAAGAAGCCGCTCCGCCGCAAGCGACTCCGACGCCACAGGCGACTCCCGCGCCGCAAACGACGCCGACGCCGCAAGCCACGCCCGTTCTGCCCGCGCCGCGTACCATCGAAGTGCTGCGCGCGCGCATCCACGAGGTCTTGCGCCAGCCCGCGCTTGCGCCCGCGATATTCGCGATCAAAGTCGTCTCGCTCGACACGGGGCGCGTCCTCTTCGAAGAGAACGCGGAAAAACTTCTGATGCCCGCGTCGAACATGAAACTCTACACGGTCGCCGCCGCGCTCGACCGCCTCGGTCCCGACTTTCGTTTCCACACCTCCGCCTACGCGCCGGAGCCGCCCGACAATAAAGGCAAAGTTCGCGGCGATCTCATCATCTACGGGCGCGGCGACCCGACCTTCGCCACGCGCTTCAACGGCGTCGGCAGCACCGACTACCTAAAGGGGATTGACGAACTGGCGGCGAACATCTACGCGGCGGGCGTCCGGCGTGTGGAGGGCGACCTCGTCGGCGATGAAAGCTACTTCACGGGTGCGCCGCGCTCGCCCGGCTGGGAGTGGGACGATCTACAGTGGTACTACGGCGCAGACGTGTCCGCGCTCACGGTCAACGACAACGCGCTCGATCTCTCCGTCAAACCGGGCGCGAAGGTCGGCGACCCCTGTGTGGTTACGACGGGTCCAAACATCGCACACATCGTCAACGCGAATTTACCGCGACACTCCGGCGTGCCGCCCGTCCCCCCTTCGTCTGCGGCGTCCGACCTCGCGCCCGTCTCGATCATCAACGGCACGACCACGACGGCGCGTGCGTCGAAAAGGGAACTCGTCATTGATCGCCCGCTCGGTCAACACGGGTTTTTCGTCAGCGGGAGTTTGCCGCTCGACGATCCGGGTTACACGGCCAGCATCTCCGTGCCGCGCCCCGCCTACGCCTTCATCACGATGCTGCGTGCCGCGCTTGAGCGGCGCGGCGTGAGCGTGCGCGGCAGAACGTCGGTCGTGAATGCGGAGATGCGCCGCGCCGCGCCGCTCGACCCGGCGAAACTCTTCGAAGTGGCGAAGCGCGAGTCGCCGCCCTTCTCCGAGATCGCGGCGCAGACTTTGAAGCCGAGCCAGAACCTCTACACCGAACTCATCCTCCGCACGCTCGGCAAACGATTCCCCCCGACCGATGCGAGACTGACGAGCGCGCAGGCGGGCATCAGCGTCGTGCGCGCCTTTCTGAACGAAGCGGGCGTCAACACCAGCCACCTCTCGCTCGTGGACGGCTCAGGGCTGGCGCGGCAAAACCTCATCACGGCGGAGTCAACCATCCAACTCCTGACCTACATGAGCCAGCATCGCTACGCGCAGGTCTATCGTGACGCACAGCCCATCGCTGGCGTGGACGGCACGCTGCGCGGGCGCATGCGCAACACCGTCGCCGCCGGAAATTTGCGCGCCAAGACCGGCACGCTCTCAAACGTCTCCGGCCTCTCCGGCTACCTGACGAGCGCGGCGGGCGAACGCCTCGTCTTCTCGATGATCGTCAACCATTACCCGGACGACCAGCCGCCACGCCAACATTACATGGACGCCATCGCCATCCTCCTCGCTTCGTTCGCGGGAAAGACTTAAAGACAGTGACGAGTGACAAGTGACGAGATTAAGGGCAAGTCTAAAGACAGGATTGCTGCTTTAACTTGTCACCCGTCACTCGTCACTCGTCACTGTTTTTGGCACTTGGCACTGAATCTTATGCGATTCGTTAAATTTCACGGTTACGGCAACGATTACATCGTGTGCGAGGCGAGGGAGTTGGCGGGCGTCGGCGACGTGCCGGAGTTCGTGCGGCGCGCGTGCGATAGGCATTACGGCGTGGGGGCGGATGGCATCGCGACGCTCGGACGATGCGACGCGGACGCGGGTGTGGATGTTGACGGCGGCGCGGCGGCGGATTTCGTCCTGCGCATCTTCAACCCTGACGGCAGCGAGGCGGCCATGTCGGGCAACGGCTCGCGCTCGGCGGCTTCGTTTCTCTACTTCCAGAATTTGTGGCAGCGCGAGGAGTTGCGACTCGCGACGAAGGCGGGCGTCAAACTTTATCGCCTGCTCGAACGAGACGCGCGCGGTCGTTTTCGCTTCGCGGCGGAGATCGGGCGACCCGCTTTCGACAGCGCGACGATCCCGTTTCATACGGGCGAAGCGCGCGAACGCGTCGTGGATTTCCCACTGGAGTTACGTACGGGCGAGATCGTGCGCCTGACGGCCTTGCAGATGTGCAACCCGAACGCCTGCGTGTTTGTTGACGATTTCGCGCACGCCGACTGGCGGCGAATCGGGCGGGAGATCGAATCGCACCCGCAGTTTCCGCAAAGAACCAACGTTGAATTCGTGCGCGTGCGCGACCGCGCGCACGTCGAAGTGCGCGTCTATGAACGCGGCGTCGGACCCACGCTCTCTTCGGGCACGGGCGCGTGCGCCTCTGCCGTCGCCGCGTGCATCAACAACCTGACGGAGCGGCGCGTCAGCGTAGAGATGGAAGGCGGACGGCTTGAAGTCGAATGGCGCGACGACGGCGAAGTGCTGCTCACGGGCGAGGCCGAAGTTATCTATCGCGGCGAATGGCTGAAAGATAAATGATGAAGGAGGAACGATGAACGAGGAATGAAAAGCAGGAGTCGGAAAACAGAATACAGGAGTCAGAATAAAACGCGCGCGTCTCTTTATTCTGACTCCTGTATTCTGTTTTCTGAATTCTAGTTCCTCGTTCATCGTTTTCTTCCGCCGACATCTATCACAAATTTGTGTTCTCGCGGCTGGACAGTCGTTAGAGGCTTGTGTTAGCCTCATTTACGAAACAAGCGGACAGTGATGTTCGCTTGTTTTTCTTTTTAAGTAACGATCTTTTCGGCGTGGCCGCATCAAGGATGTGATCCCCACTCGGGCTGACGGTTATCGTGACCTCCTAGAGCCAGAGGTCGAGTCCTTTCAAACCTCGTGCAAGGACTCGCGCGGCGTCGAAAAGTCTTCCATCGGAACAGGAGAACCGAAAAAAATGCTGAAATCCCTCTTTGGAGGGGGCGCTGTGTTAACAGCCGCGCTCCTTCTGTGTTCTTTGACTTTTAACGCGCAAACCTTAGTCGCAGAAAACAAACTTAACGCCGCACGAAACTCTCAAACGCAGGCCGTAAAGACAGATTCAACGCTTGCTATCCTCGCACACGAAAGCGGCACGCTCTCCGGCTCCATCAAGGCCGCACTGCCCATCATCGCCCTCGCCGGAATTTCCCAAGAAGCGGAAGAACCCGCCGACGCAACTGTCACTACAACTACTGCGCCCGTCGAGCCTTCCGCCGCGAATCCCGCCGGAAGCAACGCGCTCGAACCGATGCAGAAATTTACGGCGACCGCCTACGCTCTGCCCGGTCGCACGGCGAGCGGCCAGACGGTGCGACGCGGATTGATCGCCGCCGATAAATCTCTGCCGCTCGGCACGCGCGTCCGTCTCGACGCCGGACGCTACAGCGGCGAATATCTGGTGGCCGACCGTGGCTCGCGCGTGCGCGGGCGCACCATAGACATCTGGGTTCCCAGCAACGGCGAGGCCATTCGTTTCGGTCGTCGTCCCGTCAAGCTCACGATTCTCAGCTACGGCGCGAAGAAAGCCAAAGGCGCGGGAAAGACGCGTTAGACGCTCGTAGAAGCATCAAACTGAATAGCAGAGAGGCAAAGGCCGCTGTCGTCACTGGCAGCGGCCTTCGCCTTTTCAGACTCGGACGTGGCGAGGCGGGTTGCGACGGGCGAAGTGGCGCGGTTAAGATGCGTCACAACAAAAGCAATGGAAAATTTGAGACAGCCTGTTGAGCGCGCCCGCCCGAACAAGAGATGACATCTGACAATATCCCGACGCCCGCGCCGCTCGTCGAAGTTAGGCGGGGTGCGATCACGGAATCGCGTCATCGCGGCCACGTCGTCGCGGTTGACGGCGACGGCCTGATCGTCGCTCAACTCGGCGCACCCGAAACCGTCACCTACCTGCGTTCTTCTGCGAAGCCCTTGCAGGCCGTCCCGCTCATTTCGACGGGCGCAGCCGACCGCTTCGGCTTCACCCCGCAAGAGATCGCCGTCGCCTGCGGTTCGCACAGCGGCGAATCCGTCCACGAAGCGACGGTGGAGGCGATGCTGCGTAAAATCGGGCTGGACGGCGGCGCGCTCAAGTGCGGCGTGCACGAGCCGTTCGACAAGGAAGTTGCGCTTGAGTTGCGTGCGCGCGGGGAGCAGCCGCGCGTCTTGCAGAACAACTGCTCCGGCAAGCACACAGGCATGCTTGCCCTCGCGCTCCACCTGGGCGGCGCGACCGAAACTTACGACCAGCCCGCGAACCCCGCCCAACTCGCCATCGCACGCACCGTCGCAGAGTTTTCCGGCGTCCCGCTTGAAGAGATCGCGGTCGGCACGGACGGCTGCGGCGTGCCGGTCTTTGGCATCACCGTGCGCGCGATGGCGCTCGCTTATGCGCGGCTCGTCGCGCCGCCCGCCGCGTTCGACGCAAAGACGCGCGACGCCTGCGTGCGCATCGTCGTAGCGATGCGTGCGCACCCGGAACTCGTCGGCGGCACGCGCCAGCGGCTCGACACGGAGTTGATGCGCGCCGCGCAGGGCGTCATCTCGAAGGTCGGCGCGGAAGGCGTCTACACGGTCGGCGTCGAGCCTTCGGCGCGCTGGCCGCGCGGGTTGGGGCTTGCGCTCAAGATCGAGGACGGCGAAGACAGGCGCGCGCGTCCCACCGTCGTCATCGAATCGCTACGCCAACTCGGCGTATTGGACGACGCCACGTTCGGAGAGCTTGCGCCCTATGCGAAATTCGACGTGCGCAATCATCGCGGCGACCTGGTGGGCGAAGTTCGCGCTTCTTTTGAGTTGGAGCAGTAAAAAAATCAATAAGGGCAAAAATTTGCGGGGGCTGGAAGTGGCGTTAAATAGGCCGTATTGTGAATTTTGCGAATTAAAATAATTCAGTGGTACACGGGGTAAGTATAAAAATCGTGCAGATTTCGGGTGGGGCTGAAAGCGGTAAGATTGCAGGCCGGATGGGGCGGAAATCTTCCGACCCCCATTTTTATTGACGAAAATTCGGATTTCAAAGATTGGGCGACGACGGGAGAAGTTGTGGCATGGTCGTTGCCAAGAGTAGAAACAGTTAATATTGATAATGAGTAGATAGTGTTATCGGGTTGGCTCGGAGACGGCAGTGAGTGACAGCTTTGGGGGAGGCTTTCTCTCACTTTATGTCTGTAGCGGTTCTATGGGGGAACGGAAACGTTACGGGCAAGCGGTCAAAGAGCTTTAGTTGCTGGGTTGCTGGTCACCGTCTGTAGTGCTTTGGGGGAACGCTACAGGCAGTCCAGCAACCCGCAATCTCGTCAAGGGTAACGCTGCGAAGTGCTTTAAAGTAAAAAAGCGCGTTGAGTGTTGGGGGACACTCGGCGCGCTTTTTTACGTTTACCACTCTTTCAACTCTCGCTCAAACGCCCGCGCTCAAACTTCTTCTACACGCTTGCGCCGAACTTCTCGCCTCTATTTATTTATCTCCTTGGCCGAGCAGGCGCGCCGCGTTGGTCTGCTGGCTCATTTCGTCTAGATTGAGGCGCAGCATGCCGCCCGCGTCGGAGAACTGTTCGGTGAGTGCGGCCTGTGCGCGGCGGCGCGCGAAAATCCACCCGCCGAAGATGCCGCCAATGCTGAGACAGATGACGATGGCAAGTCCCGTCGCCTTCACCGTGTTGACGATGACGCTCGTTGACATGTTGAGCCACGCGCGATTCGCGCGTTCGGTGGCATAGGGGTTCTCGCCGAGCCAGCGCACTTCCTGTTCATATTTCACCTTGTCAATCAACCCTGCCGCCGCGCTCTCGTCCGGCGCACCAAAGACGAACACCGCGTAATTCCCGACGCGTCGATAAGCGGAAGGCACGGGCTGTCCTGCGCCGCGCAGTTCGCTGAGGCGCGCATTGATGGCGGCATTGGCATCGAAGGCAAACTGCGCCGTCGCGTATTCGACAATGACGAGCCGCGCGCCGCCTTCGTAAGTCGCCGTTACTGCTTCCGTCCCGCCGTCGAATGAGATGGCATCGAGCACGGGCTGGTTCGGAACAACCTCTCTGAGCGCGGGCTGCGTGACGACGTAGACCGCACGCTCCTGCGCCGTCTCCCAATCGGGCAGGTGCTTGACGAGAACGGGAATCTCCCCCGAACCGCCTTCCAAAGTCTCCGCGAAACTACGTGCGAAGGTAACGAGACTCGCGTAGTTATCGTTTGCAGACCCTCCGTACACGCTGGCGACGGCTGCGCCTTTGAAGAATAGAACGCGCCCGTCCAGAGAGATCGCCGCCGTGCCTACGCCGTTCAATTGTGTGACGGGCGAAGAGTGTGCGACAGGCGAAGAGGGCGCAGATGCTTGCGCCAACCTGATGTTGGTTAGCAGCGCATACGCTTCGGAATCGGACTGCGTCTTGAACAGTTGGATACTAAATTCGCTGCCATCGGCGGAGACATAAGAGCGCGTCGCGCTGCGGACGGCGGCAAAATTTTCCTGTTTAAGCGGATCGAAGAAAGCGTGCCGGGGAAGACCCGCCGCGCCGCGCGCAGTCGCCTCGCCGATCTTGTTCGGCAGTAATTTCGCGGCGTCTGCAAAAGTAGGGCTTGCGTAGACGGAGGCGAAAAGTAGAGAAAAAAGAGAGCCGACGAGAATCAATCTGTTGATAAATGGGACACGCATGGAAAATCCTTTAACCCCGAAAACGGCTAAAAATATGACTGGCGACAATACGACCGGCGACAAGTATTTGGATGCCGGACGGGGAACGCTCGTTGCGCTGAGAGTAATAGTAACCGCCGGGGTCTGTTTAGTTCCAACTACTTGTTGATTCCGTTGACGGTTTAGTTCCAGCGGCGCAGTTCGCGCAGCAGGAGTTCGGCGTGGCGGCGCGGGTCTGGGATGTTGTCCAAGAGCGTCTGGCCGCCGACTTCGTTGGCATTTTCGATGACGAGATCGCCGAAGCCGAAGATGCGCTGCGGGATGGTGGTGGAGACGGTTACGTCCTGAATGTTGCGCAGGGGAATGTTGCGCGTCTTGCGCGCGAGGAATCCCTGATCGATCTCGATCTTGGAGTCGGTCAGCGTGTACTTGATGGTGTTGCGTCTGAGGTGCTTGTAAGCGGGGATCAGGAGGAGCGGCAGCGTGATGAGCACGGCGATGGGCGCGGAGATGTACTGCCCCGCGAACATCGCGAGCAGGACGCTCAGGCCGACGGCGGCGACGGCGGCGAGGATGTAGCCGATGCCAATGAAGAGAAACGTCGGGCGGACGCTGAAGATCACGCGCTCGGCATCCGCCTCGTCGCGCGTCGTGTGTGTGGCGGGCGTTCGGACGGCGTGTTCGCCCAAGGGCTGCGCCGGTTGCCTGCTGACGGCGGTTATCCCGCTATCGAAGGAGGTGCGGACGCCCGCCGTCGCTTCGCCCGTCCCGCCGCGTGAGGCGACGCGCGTGGCTTCCGTATCGGCGGGCGCGCCGCACGATCCGCAGAAACGGACGTTCGCCGGAATATCCGCGCCGCAGTTCATACAGTACATAGTTTTCACTCCTTCAATCGGTGCTGCCGACCGTGCGCACGCAGGTCAACAGCTCTTCCGGGTCATAAGGCACTGCGACGAAAGAACTCACGCCCAACTCAGACGCTTCCGCGCGCACGCGTTCGCGCTCCGTCGAACTGGCCGGAAGCAGGAGCACGATGGGCAGCGGCAGTCGCCCGTGATGCTGGCGTTGCAGGCGGCGCAAGGCTTCCAGCCCGTCGATCCCGTAGAGGGCAACGTCGATCACGAGCAGATCTGGACGTTCGATGCGCAGCAAATTGATGGCTTGCAGGCCGTCGAACGCGGCGCGCACTTCGTAGCCCGCGCTGCGCAGCAACAGATTGATCTGCGCCATGCGCGCCGGGTCGGAGACGGTGAGCAGGAGACGGCGCGGCATGATCGCGCCGCGCGTGCGGCGTTCGCGTTCGCGCGCGGCGGCATCGGCGGCGGCCTGTGCCAGCGTCCCCTGCCCGACGCCACCGCCGCCCGCCCCGCCCGCCGGCATCATAGAAGTTTCCATGTCCATCTGCTTCGACTCGCGTACGGCGCGCGACGGCGAGAGTTCTCCGGCGGCGCGTGCCTGTCGCCCTGCGGTCGGCGTCTCCGGCGCGACGGGCGGTTTTGCGTCGCGCGAAACGAGCGGCGGCAGCGTGGTCGAGGCGTCGTTCGCCGGGGGCTTACTTTGGGGACGCGCGTTTGGAGAGGTTTCTTCCTCGTCTTCCCCGGCGTGCGCCGGGCGCACCTGTTGGAGCGCGGCTTCGGCGCGTTCGATCAAACTTTCGATCTCCGTGCCGTCGGACGGAAACGAGGCGAGGCCGACTTCGAGCGAACCGTCTGCGCGCTCCTGCGTCGCTTGAAATTCTTCGCTTAAACGCGCGATCTCTTTTTGCGCCGCGCCGCGTGTCTTTTGCGGCAAGTAGGCGAGCAACAAAGTCGGGCCGTAAAAGGCGACCGAATCGACGCGCCGCAGGTTGAGCCTGAAAAACTTGTGAGCCTCCGCGAAAGCACGCGCCTGCTGTTGCGGCATCGTTGCGCCAGCCTCAGTTTCCAGAGACGCTTGAGTTGGCGCGGAGGCGATAAGCGCGAGCGTGCCGCCCGCGCCCGCGTCGATGTCGGCGCGGACGGCTTCGAGCAGTTGCAGA
>DASWNS010000087.1:0-1629 GCA_036399115.1 Pyrinomonadaceae bacterium
ACCGCACGGCCAGAGCATTCATCAGAGCCGCCGTCTGCCTGACGTTGATCTCGCAAGGCTTATTCATCGAAACCACGCGCCGCGCGGCGGGGCAGAGCGGCGAGGAGTTTATTTCCAGCGTGGCCGTCAGCCCGTCGAGCGTCGCCGTCGTCAACTTCGCGGATCAAGCGGCGGCAGAAGAGAACGGCGGCGGCAGCCCTTCCGCGCCCACAGTCATCCCCGATTCAAACTCGCCCTCCGACCCGGAGACGGGAAATACGGGCGCGCCCGCAAACGACGATTTATCTATGCGGATGCCGGACGAACCGGCTGAAGAAGAGCCTCCCGCGCAGTTGTCGGGGGAGATCACTCCGCTCACGATCAGCGATTTTCAGGCGCAGCCGGACGGCGGCGTCATCCCGCCCGACACGCACGGCGCGGTCGGCCTCGACAAGGTCATGTCAACGCTCAACACGAATTATCAGGTGCAGCACAAAGCGACGGGCATGGTTCTCAGCAGCCTGACGATTGGCGGGTTCTGGTCGCCGACGGGCGCAATCAACCCTTACGACCCGAAGACGCTCTACGATCCGTATAACCAGCGTTGGATTCTCACCGCCGTCTCGGACAGGCAGACGGCTGCCTCTTCGATCCTCGTCGCCGTCTCGCAAACCTCCGACCCGAACGGCCTCTACCATCTCGCGCGCTTCGACGCCGACGCGGGCAACTCGCTCCACGCAGATTTTCCGAGCATCGGCTTCAACAAGAACTGGATCACCATCTCGGTTAACATGAACACGAACAGCAATCCCGCGTTCGTCGAAAGCCGCGTGCTCGCGATTGATTACCCGTCGGCGCGGGGCGGCCTCTTCAACTCCCCCCGCTACTTCACAGGCATCACGCAGGGGCGCGGCGGCTTCAACATACAGCCCGCCGTCACTTATTCAGCCACGGAACCGAACCTGTATCTCGCCGCGCACGGCAGCGCCGCGTCGGCCACCTATTCCTATTTCGTGATGACGGGCACGCCCGCCCTCCCCGGCCTGCGCGCCGCCGTCACAAAGAACAACCTTCTCGGCGCGTGGACCCAACCGGGCGGCGACATTCTCCCGCAAGCGCCGGAGCCGAACGGCACGGGCACGCGCAAGATCGACAGCCGCGACAGCCGCATCCTCAACATGGTCTATCGCAACGGCTCGGTCTATTTCTGCCAGACCGTCGGCCTGCCCGCCGGGCGCACCCCCACGACCATCGAACGCACCGCCGCGCAGTGGGTGCAGGTCACCGCCAGCGGCGACTTCGTGCAGGGCGGGCGCGTCGAAGACCCGACCGCCACGCCTACCAACGGCGGCAAGTGGTACGCCTACCCTTCGCTCTCCGTAAACCGCGAGAACAGCATCCTGATGGGCTTCTCGCAGTTCGCTTCCGACGAGTTCGCTTCCGCCGCCTACACCTTCCGCGCCGTCGCCGACCCGGCGGGCACGATGCGCGAACCCGTCGTCTATAAAGATGGAGAAGGCTACTACGAAAAAACTTTGGGCGGCGCGCGCAACCGTTGGGGCAACTACAGCAACACGCAGGTTGACCCTGCCAACGACCGCGACTTCTGGACGATACAGGAGTATGCGATGACCCCTTCGGGGACGGGCA
>DASWNS010000088.1:0-9138 GCA_036399115.1 Pyrinomonadaceae bacterium
GCCCTCGCCACGCATCGCTTCGGAGAGCAGAAAACGCGGCGCAGCCTCTACGTTCAAAGCCGTCGGGTGAAACTGCACAAACTCCATGTCAGCCACTTCCGCGCCCGCCGCGTAGGCCATCGCCATGCCGTCGCCCGTCGCGACCTGCGGGTTGGTCGTGTGCAGATAGAGTTGACCCGCGCCGCCCGACGCGAGCACCACCGCGCGCGCGTGCAGGCTCCGCGACGCGCGCACCAGCGGATCGAGATAACGCACGCCGCGACAACGCCCGTCTTCCAAGATCAACTCTTCGGTCGCCGCGTGCGCGAGAAACTCTATGCGCTTGTCGGCACGCGCACGCGCGAGCAGAGCGCGGACGATCTCGTGCCCGGTCGCGTCGCCTCCGGCGTGGAGGATGCGGCGGCGCGAGTGCGCGGCCTCCTGCGTGAAGAGCAGTTCGCCGCCTTCCCGGTCAAACTCCGCTCCCCATTCCATCAACTCGCGCATGTAGCGGCGACCGTCTTGCACGAGCACGCGCACGGCGCGTTCGTCGCATAGCCCTGCGCCCGCCGCCAGTGTGTCGTCCTCGTGGAGCGTCGTCTCGTCGTCTTCCGAGAGCGCGACCGCCACGCCGCCCTGCGCATACTCCGTGTTCGATTCGCTCGCGCGCTCCTTCGTGAGCACGACGACGCGTGCGCCCCGGCCTGAGATTTCGAGCGCGGCGCGCAAGCCCGCGATACCGCTGCCGATAACGATGAAGTCTGTTTCAAGAAGCATCTTGGTGTTGGAAAGTTCTCAGCGTGACATACTAACAACCCGCCGCGCGCGCGGGCAACGTCCACGGCGCTTCCGCTGCGCGGCTGCGCGTCCTGCGTCCGGCCTCCTTCTTGAACCGGCGCGCTCACGTAAGATAAAGTGGCGGAGAAGCGTCCATCACTTGAAGTCGCACGCGGCTGCGCGCCGCAGTTCACGTCTGGCCGACGCCCGGATGAGAAAGATCAGACTCGGAAATTCTCTGCCCGTCTGCGCCGCCGGCCTCCTGTTCGGCGCGCTGCCTCTGTGGCGAGGCGTGCCTGTCCGGGGCGACACGGTGTTCCACGCGATGTGGTACACGCACTTCTCCGCGCAACTTCTGGCGGGCGACCTCTACCCGCGCTGGCTCATCAATCTCAACGGCGGGCTGGGCAGCCCGGTCTTTTTCTTCTACGCCCCGCTGCCCTATTACATCACCACGCTCTTCGCGTTCGTGATGCCCGGCGGCATCTACGGCACGCTGCATCTCGGCGCATCCGCCGCGCTGGCGATCATGGCCTCCGGCCTCACGGCCTACCTCTGGCTCAAAGAGAGCGCGGACGCGAAAGCGGCCAGCGTCGCCGCCGTCCTCTACATGCTCATGCCCTATCATCTCGCCGTCGATGTTTATACGCGCGACGCGTTCGGAGAGGTGTGGGCTTTCGTCTGGATGCCGTTGCTGCTCTACTTCGTACGGCGCACCGGCGGCGGCTCGAAGTTTGCCCCACACGGACTCGCGCTCGCCTACGCCGCGCTTATCACCACACACCTGCCGAGCACTTTGATCTTTTCCCTCGTCCCGCCCTGTTATGCCTTCTTCGCGCACGAGCCGGGGCGCAGAGGCCGCGCGCTGCTCTACACGGCGGGCGGCATGCTGCTCGGCACGGGGCTGGCTGCCGTCTACCTGCTCCCGGCCATGCTCAATCAGGCATTCATCTCTCTCGGCGACATGCTGCCGGATGACTACGACCAAAGGTGGCTTCGACTAACCGACTTCAACCTCCAACTCATCGAGGGACGAATCACAATAGCGTTCCTGTTAACCGCCGGAGTGATCGCCTGCGCCTACCTCATGGCGCGCGGCGGCGCGCAGGCGAACGACGCTGCGTTCAGGCGCGAGCGCGCATTCTGGATGAGCGTGTCGGCGGCCTGTCTCCTGTTGATGACCGCGCCGGGCGACTTCGTGTGGCGGATCGTTAAGCCGCTCAGGAGCATCCAGTTCCCCTGGCGTTTCAACGCGGTGCTTTGCGTCGCCGCCGCCGCGCTCATCGCAGCGGGCGTTCGCGCTCTCCTTCGCAACAGACCTCCCGGCGCGCTCAGGATCGCGGCGTCAGTCGCCGGGTGCGCGCTCGTTCTGGGTTGGGTGGTCTTCACAGTCCAGGTGGCGCGGAAGGAGTTTCCATCGCTCAGGCGCGGCTCGCCTGCGGGGATGGACGCGGCCTATCTCAAGCGGCTTGAGCAGGGACGCGACGCGCCGGAGTATCGCCCGGCCAACGCCGCTTCGACGCAGACCGAAGAGTTCGCGAAGCTGTTGTCGAGAATCTGCCGCGACGGCGCGCAGTTGGCGAAGGCGTGCGTCGTCGAAGGGGCGGGCGCGGTCACGTTTGAGCGTTGGCAACCGAGAGAGATCGCGCTCGAAGTTGAGACGCCGCAGGGACTCAAGCTCAACGTCAACCAGTTTTACTATCCCGGCTGGACGGCCTACGTTGACGGGCGTGCGCACCCGCTCGCGCCCTCGCAGCCCGACGGACTTCTCCAACTCACACTTCCTCCCGGCGCGCATAAGTTGAAATTACGCTTGGAGAAGACGACGCCGGAAAGAGCCGGAGAGTTCATCAGCGCGGCCTCCGTCATCCTGTGGCTGCTCTCGCTCGTGGCCGCGAAGCGAAGCCGGAGCGAATGGTGAAAGCTGCCTCTGTGAGCTAAACGGCGGGAGCTATTTTTTGATGAGGTTGATCGTCCCGCGACAGTTCGGCGCGCCGCAATCGCAACGCTTGTCGTTCGAGTGATAGGATTCGACGTAGTCGAGCGTGATCTCTTCGCCGGGTGCGATGTCGCGCAGCGCGAAGAAGATGATATGGCCGTGCATGATGCGCACGAAGCTGTTCGGCTGGCATGAATGATTGATGAACTGCGCGGCGTTGCCGCCCACGCTGCTGTCAATGCCCCAGTAAGAATCTATGGCGCAGATGTGCAGGCGTTGCTTGCCGCGCATCCGCCGCGCCGCCTTCACGCGCGACACGCGCTCGCCCGTCAACTCAGCGATCTTCCGTCTTTTACGAAACGGCACGGTGGCGAAACAACCCGTCCCGTCAATCTTCGACTTGCGCGCCTCGATGCCCTCCGTCGCGGCAAAGTCTCTCGTTCGCGTCGCTTCAGTTCTCGCTCTCAATGTTTACCGGCCTCCAACTCCGCACGCAGTTTCTTCGTCAACTTCTCCCACACCATCCCGTAAGACTCGCGTATCAACTCTTTCGTCTCCCGCTCGTTCAGCGCGTCGAGCCGGTGCAGCGTCACCCAATGGATGCGCGCCATGTAGGCGGCGGGCGTGATCTCCTCCTGCTCGACGAGTTCGGCAAACTTCTCCGGCGTGCATTTGAAGGACACGCGCGTCGGCGTCACATCCAGACTCGCCACCGCGAACATCTTCCCGCCGACGCGAAACAACAGATCGTTATCCCACTGCACGCCCTCCGTCGCATGCGGCAGCGACAGGCAGAAACGGCGCAAGCTCTCAATATCCATCATCTCAACCTCTCTTCTGCTGTGACGCTCTCACGTTCTCTTAAGCAACTCTCCGCACCTGTGAAGCGAATTCTCTTTAACATTCGATTCATGAATCAGACGCCCTACTCAAACTGCTTCTTAAACTCCGCAAACTGCTCACGCAACTCCGCCAACTCCGCACGCACCGTCTTCAACTCGTTCTCCAAATGCGCTACCCGCTCCAACTCTCCACGCACTTCCCTCGTCGCCGCTTCGACGCGGGGCGCGGCCACGCTCTCCGCCGGAACCTCCACCTCCCCGCCGAGCAGGTGCGCGTAACGCGACTCCTTCTGTCCCGCCAGCCGTGGCAACTTCAAGACGAGCGGCACCTCGCGCGTCATCAAATCTTCCAGCGTCGTTTCGACAAACGACAAGGCCGAGAACGGATAGAGACGCTCCGTGCGCGTGCGTATCTCTCCTATCGTCTGCGCCCCGCGCAGCATCAACACACACATCACCGCCATCTCCGGCGGCTTTAAGCCCAACGCCTCGTCCAACACATGCCAGTACTTCGGCACGCGCCCGTCCGCTGTGCTCACCACCCTCACGAGTTTCCGGTCGCGCAAACTCTCCAAAGCCCACGCCACCGTCCGCTCGTCAAACGACACCACCGGGTCGCGGTTCGACAACTGATTACACGCCTGCCGCAGCGCGTTCAACGTCAAAGGGTAATACTCCGGCGTCGTCACCTGCTTCTCGATGAGCGCGCCCACCACGCGCAACTCTTCCGCACTCAAGATCAATTCTTCGCTCAAGGCTTTATCCTTATGATTAACTTTTATGGTAGGGAGTAACCACGTTCGACAACATCGGGAAATGCTTCTTGTTTAAAGTCACTAGATCGGCTTTTGTAAACTCAGCGGTAGACGCGATTATGGCGTCTGCAAGTCCGACTCCGTGACTTTTCCTATAGTCGCGCCTGATGAGTCCACCATTGGCAGCAATAGCATCATCGATAGGGATGACGTTGAAGGCTGAGACGAACTGCTCCAAAGCTACTCGCTCTGTACCCTCGCGCACACCTGCGAAAAGTTCGGCCACCGTAATGGCAGAAATCAGCAACGGCTCTGTGAGACTCTCTAGATACGAAACGGCCTCCGCCTGCCCACGTAAGTAGTCTATAAGAACATCGGTATCTATCAGCAACCGTTTAACCATGTGAGCCGCTCATCTCCCTTAACTTCGATCCCATTCCCGTCTGAGTTCTTCCGGTGCGGGTAAATCAACGTGGTCTTTCCAGATGCCCTGCGCTTGGCGCAGGAGGTTGCGATCATCTTCCCTTTGAAACTCACTGATCAGTCGCTCGACCGCTTCACGAACCAACTCGGCTTGTGACTTGCCCGTCCGTTCGGCAATCTCCTTGAGCGCGTCCCGCTCCTGTGCAGTCAAATTTATCTCTGTCTCAATCATTTGCAACACACCTTTCACGAGCAACGAACCTGAACATATGTTATCAGAACTCAAGACTAACTCTCTGCTCGATGCCTTATCAGTCCAATCGCCACTTGATGCGCGTGTAGGCGATGCGGAATCCGTTGCGCTCGGCGTTGCGCTGCGAAGTGCTGCCGGGTTGGGCGCACATCATGGCGATGTCGCAGCCCTGCGCGGCAGCAAAGTGCAGGCGGCTGTCGAGCAAAGCCGTCTGCGCGCCCTGCCTGCGCCCTTCGGGGATCGTGCTCGCCCCTGCCAGCAGGGCTACGCTGTCGCAGATGCCCATGCCGCCCGTGGCGATAGGCCGTCCCTCGATCTCGGCGATGAAAGAGGCGGCGGACGCCCTCTTCGCGCTGACGCGTGAGAGTTCGAGTATCTGGTCTGCGAATTCCGTGAACTCGCTCCACCCGTGCGCCGCCGTCTGCGCCCATAGCTCATGCTCGTCTTCTCCGACGATCCGCACGTTGATCTTATCGTTCGGCGGCGCGTGCGGTTTGTCACCCGCCGACTTGATCGGGCGGAACATAACGCTCGTAAGTTCGATGGGCTGATAGCCGCGCTCGTTCAGCAGAGGGAGCAGCGCAGGGTCGGCCAGCGGGCTGACTTCATGCAGGACGGGCGCGCCGCGCTCACTAAAGAAACTTTCGATCTCATCCATCTCCGCGCCCGTCACGGACTGGAAGAGGCCGAGGCCGAACGTCTGCGTCAAGAGTGACTCCGCCCCGTCGAACAACAGGTATGCGCCCGCCACTTCGCGCCAGCACGCGCCGGATGCGGGAAACATTCGCGCCCTTGTTTCCACGAACTCCCTGTTCGTATGCCCTTCCGCCCTCTCCAGTCGCCGCGACAGGTTGGCATCGGCGAAGATGAACGGTTGGCCGTCCTGTTCATTCATAGTTTTTTCTGTCCAATGCTCACATTTGAACTCTGGAATTATACTCCAGGGCGCAGGATAGCACGCCGCTCTCCCGTCCGGCGCGCGTTTGTTGCGCGCGAAATTTATGCCGCCCGCCCTGCTGTGTGTTGGGCGTCGCGCGATGTTAAAATAGCGTTGCAATGAATCATCAAGCAGTACATCTCACAGGGTTGGACGCGGCGGAATTGTCTGCGTTTGTCGAAGAGTCGGGCGAACCCGCGTATCGCGGGCGGCAGTTGTTCGGCGCGCTGCACCGCAGGCGTCTGCGTTCGTTCGAAGAGATGACGGACTTGCCGAAGAGTTTTCGCGCGACGCTTGCCGGACGCGCGACCGCTTCGACTCTGACCGTCGAATCGCGTTACATCTCCGAGGACGGCACGCGCCGTTACTTGATGAAGACGCACGACAATCTTCCCGTCGAAACCGTCTTCATTCCCGAAGAACGACGCGACACGATCTGTTTCTCGTCGCAATCGGGCTGCCCCCTGCAATGCGATTTTTGTTTGACGGCGAAACTCGGACTCCTGCGCACGCTGACGGCGGGCGAGATCGTCGAGCAGATCGTGATCGCTCTGAACGACGCCTACGGCGCGGGCGTCAAGACTCCGCGCGGGACGAACCTCGTGGCGATGGGCGCGGGCGAACCCTTCCTCGCCTTCGAGCCTTTGATGAAAGCTCTGCGCATCATGGCCGACCCCGCCGGTCTGCATATCGTGCCGAACCGCGTCACCGTCTCGACCGCAGGCATCGTGCCCCGCATACGCGAACTCGCGCGCATCCCTTCGCGCCCGCATCTCGCCATCTCACTCGCCGCGCCCACAGACGAACAGCGCAACGTCCTGATGCCGATCAATCGCAAATGGCCGCTCGCGGAGTTGCTCGACGCGTGCAAGGAGTTCGAGTTGTCTCTGAAGCCGGGCGAGCGTTTCACGTTCGAGTACGTCATGCTCGACGGCGTGAACGATTCAGACGAGCACGCGCGCCAACTGGCGAACCTGCTCAACCGTCACCAACTGCGCGCAAAGGTCAACCTGATTCCGCACAACCCCGCCGAGCCTCTGCCCTATCGCCCGACGCCGTTGGAGCAGGTGGAGCGATTCAAGCGCATCCTCGAAGCGAAGGGCGTGCATGCCTACGTGCGCCGCCCGCGCGGGCGAGACATCTATGCCGCCTGCGGCCAACTCGCCGCGCGCCGCCCGGCAAACAACCTGAACCCGCAACTGCTGCATCAACTAACAGGCTGACCGCTCAACTCAAAAATCAAGTCTATCGAAAGCCGAAATGACCCGAAAAATATTTATCACGCGCACCATTCTGCTCTTCATCGCCGCCACGCTCATCGTCGCCGCGCCGCCCGCCCCGCGCGCCGCCTCCGCTGCCGTTGAGAATGCTGCTGTCGCAACCAATCTCTCTGCGCCCGCCGCCGTGCAGGGCAACATCGGCGTCAACGGGTTCTTCTCCGCAGACAAAGCGCAACGCGGTCGGAGCATTCAGGCCGCCGTCGTGTTGGACATCCCGCGCGGCTTTCACGTCAACGCGAACAAGGCCGCCAAGTTTTCGATCCCGACCGTGGTGAAGATTGACGCGCCGAGAGGCTTGCGCGTGGGCGCGGTGGTGTACCCGCGCGCCGTCGTGCGCCGTCTCAGTTTCTCGAAAGAGGCTCTGTCGCTCTACGAAGGGCGCGCCGTGATGCGCTTTAACCTCTCCGTCCCGGCCAACTTTCAGACGGGGCTGACCGAACTGCGCGCAAAGGTGACCTACCAAAGCTGCAACGACGAAGTCTGCTTCCCGCCAACCACGCGTGAAGTCAAACTCGGCATCAACGTCGTCGGCACAAACGAACCCGTCAAACGCATCAACGCGCAATACTTCGGAAGAAGGTAAGAAAGTGGCGAGGAAGGAAGTGATGAGTGATGAGTAATGAGTGATGAGTTAAAACAGAAGCCTCTTCTTCACTCATTACTCATCACTCATCACTCATCACTTTTTCCGATAACTGCGAGGAGTCGTCCGGTGCGACCGTGGACTTTTTTTTCGCGCCGGTAGGAGAAGAAGAGGTCGTTGCGACAGATGGTGCAGAAGGGCGCGGTGTGGATGCGATCGGGTGCGACGCCCGCGCCCGCGAGTTGTTGGCGGTTGGCTCTTTGCAGATCAATGCGCGCGTGCCCTTCGCGCGTGGGCGCGAGAAGTTCGTCCGCGTAGGCGAAGCGCGCGCGGAAAGTGTCGAGCACTTCGCGCCCGACTTCGTAGCAGCAGACGTTGGCGGCGGGGCCGATGCAGGCGCGCACGTCCGCCGAGCGCGTGCCGTAATCTTCGCGCATCCGTTCGAGCGCGGCGACGACGATTGACGCCGCCGTGCCGCGCCATCCCGCATGGACGGCGGCGCAGGCGCCCGTTCGCGCGTCGCCTAAGATGATGGGCACACAGTCGGCGGTCTGGACGCCGAGCAGGACGTGTGCGGCGTCGGTCGTCAGCGCGTCGCAGCGTTCTTCGTTGGTGTCGAGCGCGTGTGTCGCATCGCGCGGGACGACGCGCCGCACGTCTGCGCCGTGAACCTGCCAGCAGGTGGCGAGTCGCCACTGGCCTCGAAAGAGCGAGAGGAAGCGGCGTCGGTTTTCGTAGATGTTCGCCGCGTCGTCTTCGTTGAAGCCCGCGAGATTGAGCGCGTCGTGCGGCATGGGGCTGCACCCGCCCGCCCGCGTGGAGAAGCCGTTCGTGAAGCCTTCGGCTTCCAACTGCGTGCAGACCAGGGCGCGCACGCCGCCCTGTTCGCGCCAATTGAATCCGGCGCGTGCGAGCGGTTCAGAGGTTTCCTTGATCATTTCAATCGGCATAGACATCATCGAAGTGGCACGTGTGCGCCGGGTCTTGCGCCGCACGCCGCGTTTCGCCGAGCGCGTCTTCACTCCCGGCGAGCGCGACTATTGCGAGCGGCGGGGCGTGGTCGCGCCGCAACATTATGCCGCGCGTTTCGCCGCGAAAGAGGCCGCGCTGAAAGCGCTCGGCACGGGTTGGAGCGGCGGCCTCGCTTGGCAAGACATCGAGGTCGTGTCGAATGCGGCGGGCGCGCCTTCGCTCAGTTTCTACAACCTCGCACGCGAACTACTCGAACGCTCCGGCGCGACGACGGCACATCTCTCCATATCTCACACCACCGAACACGCTATCGCTCAGGTCGTCCTCGAACGCCGCGACGTTCTCTAAACGACGACACGCGAATTGTAACCCAGACACCGACAATTAAAAGCCGTGTG
>DASWNS010000089.1:0-6147 GCA_036399115.1 Pyrinomonadaceae bacterium
GGCAGGGACGCAAACCGAAACTCAAAGAACAAAAAAAAGCGGTTGCTCCCTCATCTCTCAATGTATGACTTGGTATGACGTGCCCCGCGCAAGTCCGAAAAGCATTTTTCACATCGGTGCTCTGCCACTGAGCTACAGGAGCAAAAATTTTTGCGCTCCTGACGGGAATCGAACCCGCGACCCCCCACTTAAAGGTGACTGTGTGTAGGCTTCTCGCGTTGGGGCGCGGGGACGCGCCACTCCTCTTACCCGTAGACGGCCTCCGGGCGGATGATCAGGTCGCCGAGTTGCGTGCGCTCGACGACATACGCCTCGAAGCGATCCATGCTCGCGTCGAGAAACTGCGCGAGACGCGCCTTGATCTCGCCATCCGTCATCGACGCCTCGACGCGCACCTCGCGCTCCGCGTAATCAAAAGAACGACCTTCAAAACGAACGTGTACCATTTTTTTCGCACCTCCTCCGAAACACGAATCTTACCGATGACAAAAAAGAGCGGGTCGCTCGCTTCCCTCCACGGAAGCCGACCCGCTCCTTCAAATCTCTTAAACTTTGCGTTTGAGAATTTCGGGAGCGGGAGGCCGCTCCCGCAAAATCAGGCCGGCACTTGACGATTACGGAAAGCCGTCGAGCCTTCCTGCCACGCCAATCGCACCTTATCGAGCACGCTTTCGAGCGACGCCGCCGCGCACAGGCTTTCTGCGCCGCCGCGCTTAAACGCAGCCGCGCCCGCAGAGGGCGAGCCGGAGCGTGTCACGACAGACGCCGCCCCTTTGCCGCTCGCCGACTCTCTCTGTCTTCGCATCCTCAACATGCTCTCCATCGTCTCTTCTCTTTGCCGCGCCGCGCGGGGAAAATCTCGACCGCGCGTGTGCGCCGGTAATATATAGACCGCGACGCTTCTCCTGTCAACACTTTTTTCTGTTAACAGCAGATTTATTTTTGTCGCTGCCGGGGGAACGACTGCGGGCTTCGCTTATCGTCCGGCGAGGCGTGCGATGGCGGCGGCCAGTTCTTTCGGCCCGATGGGTTTGGGGATGTGCAGGTTGTAGCCCGCGTCGAGCGCGCGCAGGCGGTCGCCGGGGGTGGCGTAGGCGGTGAGCGCGGCGGCGGGCGTGCGTCCGCCCTCTTCCGGGGGGAGCGCGCGAATCTGCCGTATGAGTTCATAGCCGTCAACGTTCGCCATGCCGATGTCGGAGATGAGCACGTCGGGCAGGAGACGCTTGAGCGCGTCCAACGCTTCGGGCGCAGAGGCACACGCCGCGACACGCTCCGCGCCGCTCTGTTCAAGCGTCGTCACGAGCAGCGAGCGCGTATCGGGATCATCCTCCACGAGGAGCACGCGCAGTCCCTTGAGCACACCTTCGCGACCGTTGCGGGCTGCCGCGTTAAACGCACCGTCGGACGTGCCGGATGCGTGGCGCGCGTCGGCGAGGCCGTGCGGGTCTGTGCTGTGTCGAACCCCCACGAGCGGAAGCCTGACGCGAAAGGTCGAGCCGAGGTTCGCGCCGTAGCTTGCGGCGCGAATCGTGCCGCCGTGAAGTTCGACGAGGTGACGCACGATGGCGAGGCCGAGGCCGAGGCCGCCGTGCGCACGCGTGATCGAACCGTCGGCCTGACGGAAGCGGTCGAAGATGTAGGGCAGAAACTCCGGCGCAATGCCCTGCCCCGTGTCGCTGACCACGATCTCGACCTGCGAATCGGAACGGCGCAGTTCAATCGTCACGCGCCCGCCCTTCGGCGTGAACTTGATCGCGTTCGAGAGCAGGTTCCAGATCACTTGCTGCAAGCGGTCGGCGTCGCCGGAGACTTGTCCCGCCGTCGTATCGAGGAGCATCTCCAGTTGCACGCCGCGCGCGTCGGCGGTCGGGCGCAGACTATCGACGGCGGCAGCCATGATGGGCGCGAGTTCGAGGGTTTGCGGGACGAGGCGCAGTTTGCCCGTGATGATGCGCGACACGTCGAGCAGATCGTCTATCAATTGCGACTGCGCGACCGCGCTTCGTTCGATGATTTCGAGCGCGCGATTTGAAAGCGTCGGATCGAACTTCTCCGTGCGCATCAGTTTCGCCCAACCGAGAATGGAGGTGAGCGGCGTGCGCAGTTCGTGCGAGAGCGTGGCGAGAAATTCGTCTTTCAGGCGGTTGGCTTCCGCGAGTTGTTCGGCGCGCTGGCGCAACTGTTCTTCGAGCCGTTTGCGCTCGATGCCCTGCGCGATGGTTTCTGCAACTAAGGCCAGAGAGTCGAGCGTCTCTTCCGTCAAATGTTCACGCGAGAAGATCGCCATCACGCCGATGAGCCTGTCTTCGACGAGCAGCGGGTAACCGGCGAAGGCGACCATCCCCGTGCGCCTCGCCCATTCCTTGTCGCTGACGCGCGGATCGTTCAGGACATCGTTGGTGCGATGCGGCTTTCGCTCCTCTGCGATGAGGCCGATTTTGAATTGGCCGAGGGGCACGCGCGCGTGCGTTCCGTCGAGGCGCGTGTAGATGCCCGCGCTGGCCTGAAGTTCGAGGAAGTTGGTGTCGGGGTTGAAGGTCCAGATGCGTGCGAAGGCCGCGTCGAAGTGGCTGACGAGGGCTTCCGCGCTTTCGCGCAGGACGCTCTGCAAGCTGTCGCTCTTCGCCAGCGCGACGCTGACATCGGCGCGCAGAGTCGTCTGGCGTGCGCGTTGTGCGCGTCGCTCCTCCGCACGCTTGCGCTCCGTGATGTCGTGCGCGGCGAGCACCGCGCCCGTCAACACGCCGTCAACCATGATGGGCGCGCACGAGCAGAAGATCGGGATCATCGTCCCGTCTTTTCTGATCCACACGTCTTCGCGGTTCGTGATCGTCGCCTTCGAGTTCAACACGTCGCCGAGCGGGCACTCGGAGAGGGGAAAAGGCGTCCCGTCGGGTTTCAGGTAGTGCACTGCATGATGGAGGACGCGCCCCTTGAGTTCCGCTTCCTTCCAACCGAGCATCGCCTCCGCCGCCGGGTTCATAAAGGTGAGGCGACCTTCCGCGTCCATCAGGCACAGACCTTCCGCAGTGTTCTCCGTGATCGCGCTCGTCAGGTTCAGTTGATAACGCAAATCCTCTTCGACGCGTTTGCGCTCGCTGATGTCTTCGTGCATGAGGACGACTTCGCGAATCTCGCCCGCCGCGTCTCTCACCGGGTAGATGATCGCCTGCACCCAACGCTGCGGGTGCTCGTTGACGGTGACGTTCGGGATGGTGACTTCCGGGTCGTAGAGAATGGGCGGGATGGAGGTCGGGGTTCCGGCAAAGCCTTTTTGGATGTAGGGCATGATGCCCTTTGCGACGAGTTGCGGGTCTTCGAGGATGTTGTAGTCGCCGAGCGTTTCGAGCGTGACGCCCCAGAGTTCTTCCCAAGCGCGGTTGACCTGAATCGTGCGACCATCGGGCGAGAAGACCTGCGTGCTCAGCGGCGACTGCTCGATGAGCGTGCGAAAGCGTTCTTCGGATTGACGTAGTTTCGCCGCCGTGCGTTTCGCCGACGCACGCGCTCTCGCCTGCGCGCGCGTCAACCAGAAGAGCACGAAGCCCGTGAGCAGGCCGCCCAGCAGGATGTAGGTCAGGTGGCCGCCCGCGGTTTCAAATAACTGGCGCCCTTTCTCTTCGGCCTTCTGCACCACGTAGTAGATGGAGAAGGCCGTCAGGAGCAGCGTCACGGCGAGGACGACATAGGGAGTCCATGCCCGCTCGCCTTCATCTTGTTCAGGAGAGAACTGCTGTCTCATCTGTCGCTTAACACTCCTGCGCACGCACGCATGCACTATTGTTCGACTTAAGACGGCCTCGCCGCCAACTGTCAACGCCTGTTGTAACCTATTTTCTAACGTCGTGAGTCCGCCTGTTGTCTCGCCGCAACCTGCTCTTGAAAGTGATGCTATCACAGGCGTCTGAATTATTGCGCGCGGGGCGGCGACGAATTGAGCCTCGCACGTTTTCGCGCCCGGACAAAAAAAGCCGCGAGACAACTTTCAGTGTTGCCCGTGGCTTTTTGCTTGAGAAGATTGAGTCGAAACCTGCGGCCAGCCGCGCTTACGTATCACGCGCGACGCGCTTACGAATGGCGCACGCCGCGCCGCTGTATTGTTCGTATCTTGATAGGGTGATGCACGATGCGCGGCGCTTTGGGAGCGAGCGACGGCAGCAGCGGCGTGCCCGCTTTGCCGGTGGAGGAAGATGACGCGGAGGCTGCCGCAACGTGCGCGTGAGTCTCCGTCTGCGCTTCCGCCAACAGTTCCGGCCTGTGCCTGAGAGAATGCGAGCGCAGTTCTTCCCACTCCGCAGGGGGAATGCGCAGAAAGGCTGCGACGACATCCGGGTCGAACTGCTGCCCCGCGTGTCGCTTCAACTCCTCGGCTGCCGCCTCGTAAGGTTTTCCGGCGCGATAGACGCGCGTGCTCACCATCGCGTCGAAGGCATCCGCGACGGCGAAGATGCGCGCGTTGAGGTCGATCTGCGCGCCGCGCAAGCCCGAGGGGTAGCCCGTCCCGTCCCAACGCTCGTGATGCTGGCCGACGACGCGCGCCGCGCCTTCCAGAAATTTGATGCCGCGCAAAATCTGCCCGCCGAGCGCGGGATGCTGTCGCATCGTGGTCCATTCTTCGTCGGTGAGCGCGGCGGGCTTGCGCAGGATGCAGTCTGGAATACCGATCTTGCCGATGTCATGCAGGAGCGACCCGAACTCAAGCGCGCGTAACTGTGCTTCGTCCAGATCGAGTTCGCGCCCCAGCCGCAGGCTGAAACTGACGACGCGCTCCGAATGGCCGTGCGTGTCCGTGTCGCGCGTCTCCAAGGCGGCGGCGAGAGCTTTGAGCGTCGTTCGGTAAGCGTCTTCGAGCGAGGCGAGGGCTTCGCCGAGTTCCTTCGTGCGCAGCTTGATTGACTCTTCGAGGAAGAGTTCGTAACGGCGTTTGCTGCGCAACAGTTCGCGGTGCTCGCGCGCACGCTCGACGGCCATCTCCACGTGGCGCAGGTCAAAAGGCTTCGTCACGTAGTCGAACGCTCCGGCGCGCAGAGCCTCAATCGCGCTCTCCACCGTCTGCGCGCCGCTGATCATGATGATCACCGTCTCGGGCGCGATCTGACGCACGTGCGGAACCATCTCCAGCCCGCTCATCCCCTCCATGTTGATGTCGCTGATGATGAGGTCGAAATTCGACGTGGTGAGCAGGGCGAGCACCTCTTCAGCCGAGCCTACCGCGCGGCAATCGTAATGCTCGCACAAACACTCTTGCAGAATACTTCTGATCTCCGGCTCGTCGTCGGCGATAAGCAGACGCGTCTTACGTCTCGGTTGTTCAGACCTCATGGCTGCCCCTTTCGAAAGAAACTACCGTCCACAAAAGACGCGTCCCCGCCACCCTGGCGCGTCGCTTCCGCCCCAAAAAGCATTTACTTGTTCAAAAGTTAAGGGTGTTGAACCAAATCCATTCAAACGGGGAGTGTACGACGGGCATCATTCGCAAGGGGCGTGCCAAGTCTCTGCGGGGGCGCGTGCGCCTCGCGCGTTGCGAATTGCCGTGGCGTCAGGGCAAATCGTCGGCGTGCGCATAAAGTTAATGCTGCGGCGCAACTCAGAGCGCGCAAGTCTCCGTCTCTAAACTTCTTGATAAAACGCGCGCCATCCGCCCGCGCCTCCCGCACGCCGCGCGCACGCACGCGTCCGTAGCAACTTCCGCCAGACAAAGAATTTGGCGGCGCGCGGCAAATCACTGCGGCACGATCCGCGCGACGCCGCATTATGCGTCTGGCTTCACGCTCCGTCGCAATTTTGGCTGGAACGAATCCATTCAAGGATGTTCCGTCTTCAAAGCGGCGAGGCTCCCGCGCGTTTTCGCCCGCGCGTGCTGCCATCGTGCGCGGCTTCTTCTTGAGCATCAGCGACATACGGGCGGCGTCGGGTGACGCGTCGCGGCGTCGGTTCAGAAATCGCTTTAAGTTATTTCAAAGGCTGGCCGCGCCCGCGCGCCCGGTTCAGTAGAGAGGCGCGGCGCGAGGTACGACTCTTGCCATAGAAGATAGGAAGCAACAGACAGAAGGACTCCGCGCCGGAGAAACCCTCAAGAAGAAATCGACAAAGTTGGACAGGATACGCTCAGAGGAGGAGCCGAAGGTGACAAGCGTACAGCATTTC
>DASWNS010000090.1:0-4030 GCA_036399115.1 Pyrinomonadaceae bacterium
GACACGGCGGCGACAGAGGAGTTCTGGCAGCTTATCAACGAGCGACCGGAGATCGCCGCGCTCTTCATCGAGTCGTCGTTTCCAAACTCGATGGGCAAACTCGCGGAAGTCTCCGGCCACCTCACGCCCGAAGGAGTCGCGGGAGAACTACGCAAACTCGCGCATAATCATTTCGACGTGCTCGCCGTCCATCTCAAGCCCTCCTACCGCGAAACGCTCGTCAAGGAACTCGACGCATTAGGCATACGCGGCCTCTCCGCGATGGAAGTCGGGCGCACGTATGAATGGTAGACGGGCAACGTGTAAAAACTAAAAGCCGCTTCCGGTAGAAACGGCTCACGGATAGTTGATTGAGTTTTAAGCGTCAGTCCATCACTCGCAAAATTCCCCGCCCGCCTTCGCCGCCTCCGAATCAGCCAACAAGCCTTCCATGTGCTGCCGCGCTTTCCACGCGCCCGTGCGGTTTGCCACCTCGACCCCTTCAGCCCACACGCGACGCGCCTCCTCGCGCTGCCCGCCATTCATCAACGCCGTGCCGAGCATTTGATAGGCCGCCGTGAAATCCGCGTTCAGTTTCAACACGTGGCCGAGCGCGTCCGCCGCTTCGTCCCAGCGTTCCAATTTCAGGTACTCGTTCGCCAGCCCGTACCAGACCATCTCCTGCTCCGGCTGCTGTTCGACCATCGCCTTGAACGCTTCGATTCTTTCCTGTGACACTTTGACTCCAACCCTTCCGGCTACGTCGGGGCAAAAACGCGCTGACCGCGCGCCCGAGCGCGCTAACGCGCCGCTTCAAATTCGTGTTCCGAGTGCTCGCCCGCCACGCCGTCGAGCCGCACGCGCCCGCTCGGCAACAGTTCGACGACGCGAAACGTGCGCTCCGCGCGCTGGCGACCCGGCATCAGTTCGCCGCGAAAGGTGACGCTCATGCCTGGACGCGCCCACCGGTCCTGCCCGCGCTCACGCGACTGCGCTTTCTCTTCCCCGCCCCGCGCCGCCTCACGCTTCCGCCCCTTGAGCAACACCACCGCCCCCAGACCGCCGACCGCCAACGCCAGACCGCCGAGCAAACGTTTCGCAGTTGTTTTCATCCCTATCCTGCCGTTCTCCCCGCCGCCCTCAAACGTTCGCCGCCGCGTGCGCCTCAGAAACGATGAAGCGCAAGCCCCTCCGCGCGTTTGAGTGGCTTGCGCGCCGTCTATCGTCGTGTCGCGCGCTCCGGCGAGCGCGCGCTCGTCATATCCTTACGGAGTCTCAGCACAATGGATCGAGTTTTTCGCTCTGGATGGGCAAACCGGCGCGGAGCGACCTGTCGGCGTTGATCTCCGTGTAGTGCGCCCATTCCTCAGGGACTTTGTCTTCGGCGAAGATGGCTTCGACGGGACATTCCGGCACGCACGCATCGCAATCAATACAAGTCTCCGGGTTGATTACGAGCGCGGCCATCTCGTCGTCGAGATGAAAAGCCTCGACGGGACAGACCAGAGCGCAGTCGGTATAACGACAGCCAAAGCACGGTTCGCACACAACGTAAGTCATTAAACTAGCCTCCTCAAGGTTTATATGACGATAGCCGCACAAAAACTTCGCCTCCGTGCCGACCGCGTGCGGGCGCGACGGCAGGGCGTGCGGGTAAAACATGAAAAATCTACAAGCGCGCTTATATTAAGCACGAACCGGCAAGATTGAAAAGCAAAAAGTTACGTCCGCAGGCGCGCCTGTTGTGAACGGTCAATCGCCAATCGGCGGTTGTCTCCTGACCGCCGGGCGAGTTACCAAAGATTGAATTGAACAACGCACAACTGACAGCGGACGGACGGCCTTTTTACCCTTCATCGGCAGCCCGGCGTTTGTGTTTGACTTTGCGCTCGGCGGGGTGCGCGCGTTCCTCCGGCTTGGCGCGTGTGAGCGGGTGGCCGGGCGGCGCGACGGGCTTGCGGATGGTGTCGTAGAGAGTGTTGCCGGGGCGTTTCTTCGACGGCTTCTGGGAGTTTGAGGTCATGATGTTCGAAAGCCTCTTTTTTGGGGATGTGGCGCGATGCTACGCGCGCTCCCCTTGCGTGTCAATAGCCGTGCGTGGGCGCGTGTTGGAGTTCGGACTCTTTTCGCGTGAGTGTGGAGGGGGTGTAGAGATTGAGAGGCGTGCGCGCGGGTAGGAGGCCGTAAAAGAGTTTGCGCCTGAGCGTTCCGTTGAGAAACGCTCAGGCGCAAGAAATTAGTTTCGGCTGTCGTGAATTTACGCCTTGGTCGGCTGCGGCGTCTCGCCGAAGAGCGTCTTCAAGGCGTGCGTAGTTTCGGTGCGCCGCTTCTGTTGAAACTCGTTCACCCACTCCGTCACGGTTGCCACCACGTCGCGCGCGGCCTCGTGGGCAGACTTCTTCTGTTCGCTCTGAGCCGCAGAGGCTTCAGCAGCTTCCTGTGCGGCGCGTTGTCCGCGTTTGATGATCTTGATGGATTTGTTCGTCGTCATGATTGCGTTACCTGCTTGTTTATTTTCTTTCGTTCTATAAGACGCTCAAGGCACCGAAAAAGTTCCAATTTGTTGTTCGCGGTGCCGTGCGGCTTGAGAACTTGTCTCTCTGCTTAGCAAATCAAAGGCCACAACTTTCAGGTCGAGCCGGGAGCCTTCGCGGATGAGGCGAAGCGAAAACCGCGTGCCCGTTTTTGCTTGGTTTCTCACGCGCTTTACATTCGCTCTACACGCGCGCAACTTCGCCGTGACAATTCAACCGTTAAGCCCACTGCCTTATATAGTTTCTCAATCGTTCACTCTCAACCCATCTGCGACTTTTTCTGATACGCTTTCGGACACTGTTAACTCGTCCACGCTCTTTGCAGAATGCCAACGCGACGCTCCGGCTTGCGCGCTTTGCCAATCGCACGCTCCTTCCTCAGAACCCGCGCGCCGTCGCTCGCCGCCTTCGCAAAAATAACTAACCTTATTGCTGTGAATGAATGGCTCGCAGGAGTGCCCTGTGTGTTGGTTCTCACGCGCGCGTTGGCATGTTCGTTGCCCTAGCGTCAGGCGTCATGCTTTTAAGCGAATTCATCATCATCTATCTCGCCGCCGCCGCACCCTTCGGCGTCACCAATTTTCTACGCCAGCCCGCAGGCGCAAGGCGCACGCGCTCGCTCTTACATGCGACGGGCGCGGCGTTGCTCTGGCCGCTCACTCTGCTCTCGCTTCCGTTCGTTCACAAGAAGTTCAGACGAGTGGAACCTGAGGCAGCCGCGCCGGAAGTTTCCCTCTCGCGAGAGCAACGCACGGAGGTCGCGCGCCGCGCGCTGCTCTCGTCCCTGTATCGCATGGAAGACCTCGCGGAAGAAGTTCCGGGTTTGCAGACGGAAGCGACGCGGAGTGCGCTGCGTGAAACTATCTCTGCGGTTGAACGCTACGTCGGCCTTGCGCTGGCCGTCGCAGAGGCGGACGAAGCGGCATCCGTGCGCGTTCCGCGCGAGACGGAGTTGTGCCGCCTCAGCGGGCGCGCGGGCGACGACCTGCACATCGCCACGCTCTGCCACGGGCGACGCAACATTGCGCGTCTACGCGCGCACGGAGCCGATTCCCGGCTCGAACTTCTACACGCGCTCGCAGAGTTGCGCGAGGTCTTTGAAAGTACGCACGCGGCGACGCCGACGGAGGCGCAGGCCGTCGCGCCGTCGCGTCACCTGTTTGCCGCCCTGCTCGAAACTTACATGCGTGCGATTGACCTGCTCTCTTTGTTTGAAGACGAACGCGCCGCCGCGACCGTCGTACGGCTTCTCGATGCGGTGCGTGCGCGTCTGCGTCGGAGCGAATCTCTCGATGCCGAAGCCGCCCCGCCATCTCTCATGCAAACGGACAGGGAGAGCAATGTTACCGGAGACGAACCATGTATAACGTCCATCCCGCAAACGAATCCGCAAACGCAACTTTCGCCCACGCAGACGATCCGTGTACACGGCTGAACTGGCTCACCCGATGGAACGCGGAGGCCGAACGCCACGCGCGCCTTTTCCGCAGCGCACGCGAAGAGGAGGAGTTGAGCCT
>DASWNS010000091.1:0-20684 GCA_036399115.1 Pyrinomonadaceae bacterium
GCTTTATAGCCTTACTGCTCACCGCTCGCCGCATCCGGGCTTGCTCGATACCTTTGAGACGACTGCCGGACGGCTACCAGTTGACTTCCAGCGTTATTTTCGACGCGCCCTCTTTTTCCGCCCATCCCGCCATCTCGATGATGTCTTCGAGGTCGCGCACGAAATCTTCGGCCACCTCTTCCTCGCTTCCGGCATTGCGCGCATACGTCTCAAGAATGATTCGGGTTTCAGTTGAGCCGCCGCGCACGGCTTCGCGCAGTCTCGTCGCGGCGTCGCGTAGTTGTGCGGGAGTCACCCACATCACATCTTCGTCGCGCACGCCGTCGGTGGTCTGCGTCAGGATAGCTTCCGCGTTCAGCTTCCTGAGCGCGTCTGTCACTGCCGGTTCCGACTCGCGCTCGGCCATCCAGTCTCCCCAGGCTTTGCTGTCATTATAGAAGTCCGGCTGTGAATCGATCTGTTCCTCTGTGATGTCCGGCCAGTAAACGATGACGGTTGCGCCCATCCAAGCCTCCTCATGCGCTTCGCGCTGGTATGACAAAAACTTTCCGCCCGCGACGGATTTTGGGAGTCATTATACTTCTTGCCGCGGGCAATTTCGGACACGTTTCCGCCCCGCTCGGTCGTAAAACTTTCTCAACAATTTCTTGAATTTCTCGTGTAGATTTCCGAAAAAGCAGTTAGGTATTTTACGCCGTCCTTTGGTGAACCTGCGATAAAAGACTCACTCTTTCATCGTCTTCACAAAACTCGTCAAACCAGAAGAAGGGCTGCCGTCAGACCTTCGCAGATGAATCGTCCGCCCGTCGCTCGGCAGCGTGCCTGCTCCGGCGGCTTTCGATGTGTCGATAAAATTAAAAGGCCGTGCTGTGTCTACTCTAGCCCGGGCGCGGCCTCTCGTGGGGAATAAGTTTTATGTCTAAACAGATAAACAGATTATTGGGTCGCACTCGTTTACTCGTTCTAACCATCGCCGTGATCGCGGCTGTCTGCGTCGCCACCGTCGCGCTCGCTGTCAACAGCGAACCGGGGAGCGCGGCAGTCAACACGGGAGCGGCGGCTCCGGCTGATGCCGGATCGTCCCACACGCAGGGGCGAGGCTCCTTTGCCGCCTACACGCTGGAGCAGCGACAGACCTTCACGCCGCAGGGGGGCGAGCCGTTCGTGAACGCCAAGAAGGAGCGTTATCAAAGATCGGACGGCGTGTTTCTGCTGGTTCATACCTACTACAGGCCGGATGGCTCGGTCATCACGGTCGAGACGGGCTTAGGATACTTGGGTTCTGGCGCGTACCGCGTTGACGAGAAGAATAATTTACTTGAGTTCGTCGCCGTACAGGACAGCGACGCCCCGACAGCCACGGAGGAGCAGTTACGCGCCGACCCCGGCTTCGAGCAGGAAGAGACGTTGGCGGGGCAGCGCACACTGGTTGCGCGCTACTCCGAGAAAGGCGCGGCGGCGAACTACAGGCAAGTCTATCGTGCCCCGGAACTTCAGAATCTCGCGCTCAAGACGGTCATCGTCTCGCCGCGCGGCGAGGAGATCATCGAGCCGGTGCGACTCGACCCCGGCGAGCCACCCGCGACGCTCTTCGACAAGGCGCTGCGCTACCGTAAGTCGTACGCGCGCTACGAGGAGCGAATCCGTCAAACGGAGCAGAAGGGCGATGTCGAACGCGCGTCGATGATGCGCAAGCATCTGGCGCGCGTCAGAGGCTAGAGGCTAAAGCCCCGCAGTCGAAAACATAACTGAGAGGCGAGTGCGGCGTGCATCCCGCACTCGCCAAGCGGAATCATCGAGAAGTCTGGCCGCGCCCCCATCCTCAAACTCTTACGCGCGGTCTAAACATCAACCAATTTTTTTAGAGAATTAAATATCATGCGTACTAACCTCGTCTCGTCGTCGCTTTCTGCCGCCCTGCGCGTGCTCTCACATTCATTCCGCTCGCTCTCTCGCCGCTCCGCGCGCACAGTCGCGGCGTGCTGCGCTGCTCTGCTGTTGCTCTGCGCCGGAGTGCGCGCGCAGACCGTCGAGCACACAGAGAACCGGGCTGATCAAGCAATCCGCAGCGAAGCGCGGATCGATCCTTCCACGCACGCGCTGGAGTTAGCCGTGCCCCTCAGAAACATTCCGGGGCGGGGCGGCATGGGGCTTCCGATCACCCTCAATTACTCTTCGAAGGTGTGGCGCATCCAGTACATCTCCGGCCATTCCACTTATCTCAACTATCACACCTGGTCGTCGGCCATGTACGCGGAAGACTCCGCCGCCGGGTGGACGACGAGCATCGCCGTTCCGCGCATCGAATATACGGGACAGGAGCAGTATTACAGTTTTTCCGGTCAGCCGAAGGGCGACGACCTTGAAGGCGGCGATGATCCGTATCAGCCTTCGTATTATCTCGCGCGCATCAACGTCAAGATGCCGGACGGCTCATCCCACGATCTGCTCAAAGACTACGTGGCGCGCGTCCTCGGCACGGGCGGTTATGATTACACGGGGATGTTCTACGCGACGGACGGCTCGCACGTCCGCTACGACAACAACACGAACACGCTCTATCTACCCGACGGCTCGCGCTACATCCTCGGCGACCCGGACGGGTCGAGAGAGGTTTACGGCCTCACCTCCCCGCCCACTTATTACATAGACCGCAACGGCAACACGCGCGTCTACAACCACCAGACGAAGCAGTGGACCGATACGCTCGGACGGTCTATCGGCCAACTCAAAGACCCCTCCGGCGCGGTCGTCGGCGGGATGCCCCTGCCCGCCAACCCGCAGGTCGGCAACTACACATACACTCTGTCCGGCGTGGGCGGGCAGGCGATCAATTACACGCTGCGTTGGAGCAACTTGTCGGGTGCGCTGACCAACCCGAATCAAACCCTGCACTATAAGGGGAGCCACCAGTGCGGTTCGACCTATACAGCCGTCTCCCCACACCTTTTCAGTTCGAGCTATCCTAACTACGTCTGCTACGGCGGAGTATTCAACCCCGTCGTGCTCGCCGAGATAGCCTTGCCCGACGGCCATTCTTATCGCTTCACTTACAACATCTACGGCGAGATCGATAAGATTTATCACCCCGGCGGCGGCTATGAGCGCGTCCGGCACGAGCAGAAAACGCCCCTCAGTCATATGGACTCGCCTTACAGTCAAGGCAACCGTGGAGTGGCGGAACGTTGGGTGAGCGTGAAGGGCGACGGCACGGACGAGGCGCGTTGGGAGTACGGCGTCAGCACGGGGCAGTATAACTCCGCGCCCTACGCTACCTATGTCAACCTCCCGGACGGTTCGCGCAGCGAGCGTGTGATGCACATGGGCAGCACGGGGGGGCCGGCCAGCCCGCCCTTCGGAATTGAAGACGCGCGCGTCGGCATGGCCTACGAGGAGCGCAGCTATTCCGCGCCCGACCAGTACGGCAACCGGCAGATGTTGCGCCGCACCCTCACGGAATGGGCGACTTCTCCCGTCAACGTCACGGACGAGTCCGGTTACCCGATGGCCTCGGTCACGCGCGCCGCGCGGGTGGTGAAGGAGGTCGGGCTGCTGCTCGACACGGGCGGCGCGGCGCTCGCCTCCACCGTCACTTACAGCCACGATCAAGACCTCAACGTCACCGCGACGAACAGGTACAACTACACCACCGTCGCCGCGAGCACGGCGCAGACGGCAGCCATCGGTTCGATTCCCACCGGGACGCTCGACCGCACGGACGAAGTGACTTATCTGGTCAACGACCCGTCGGTGAGTGCGGGAACGAGGCAGGCTTACCGCGACCGCAATCTTCTGGGTCTGCCGAGTTCTACTCGCGTCAAGAACGGCGCGACCGCGCTCGTCGCTCAGAGCGAGATCAAATACGACGAGGCGGCTTACCCGCTCGTGATTTATGGCGCAGTCACCGGCTGGACTGAACCGGGCACCAACGTGCGCGGCAACCAGACCACGTTGAGGAGTTGGATCGACACTTCCAACACCTGGATCGAGACGCATACGCAATACGACCAGTGCGGCAACGCGCGCTCCATCTGGGACGCGAAGGGCAACCAGTCGCAACTCTCCTACGCAGACAGTTTCTCCGATGGCGTCGGGCGCAGCACTTACGCCTACACGACGCAGACCATTTCCGCCGTCCCCGACCCGTCGAACACGCGCGCCACCAACACGCCGTTAGTCGCCTCGACGGTCTACGACTACTGGACCGGCATCAAGTTGTCTACGACGGACGCCAACGGCAAAGTCACCACCTACCAGTACAACGACGCGCTCAACCGTCTATCCAACGTCAATCATCCAGACGGCGGGTGGAGCGCCTTCTGGTACGGGCGCAACGCCTACGGCGATTACATCGGCACACGCCAGGCCATCAATGCGACCCAACACACGGAGAGCTACCAGTTCTTCGATGGTCTGGGCAGACCCGTCCGTTCTTTCGCGCTGGACGGCAGCCAGTGGATCACTACCGACACGCAGTACGATGCTCTGGGTCGGGTGTGGAGAGTCTCGAATCCCTACCTGTCGGGCGGGTCTGGAACTCAGATCAATCCTTCGGGCAACTGGACGACCCGCAGCTATGACGCGCTCGGGCGCGAGACGAGCCTCACGACGCCGGACGGGGCGGTCACCAACAACGCCTACAGCGGCAACCAGACGACGGTTACGGATCAGGCCGGGAAGCAGCGCAGGAGCATCACCGACGCGTTCGGGCGTCAAACGCAGGTCATCGAAGACCCGAACGGCGTGGCCTACGTGACCAACTACACTTACGACCCGCTCGGAAACCTGCGCCGCGTGGAGCAGGGCGGCCAGTATCGCTACTTCATGTACGACTCGCTCGGGCGGCTCCTGCGCGTGAAGAATCCGGAGCAAGCGGCGAACGCGAACCTCGCCACCGCCGCCGATCCCGTCTCCGGCAACACGCAATGGTCGCTCGGCTACTCCTACGACAATAACGGCAACGTCTCCGTCAGGACTGATGCCCGTGGGGTGACGACGACTTATCAATACGACAACATCAACCGGCTCAAACAGACCAACTATTCGGACGGCACGCCCTATACCCTGCGCACCTACGACTTCGCCACGAACGGTCGTGGTCGCTTCTACGCCGATTACGAATCGAGCACGAGCGGCACGCTCAACTTCGTTCTCACCTATGACGCGATGGGGCGTCCTACTACGGGCAAGACCGAGTTCTACCTGCTCGGCTGGGGCTGGCGTCCGGCCTACACCATGGCGCGCGCCTATGACCTGATGGGGAACATCACCTCGCTCACCTATCCTTCGGGACACACGGCGCAGTACCCGCAGCACGACGTGTTGGGACGACTCAAGAAGTTCAACGGCAACCTCGGCGACGGCGTGCAGCGCACCTACGCGACGGGCATCAACCCGGCCAACGGCGTCGAAGAGGGCATCCAGTACAACGAATCCGGGCGCATCCGGCAGGAGCGGTTCGGCACGCAGACGCCCCTCTACCACAAGCAGCAATACAATCTGCGCGGCCAACTCTCCGACATCCGGCTCGGCCTCGGCTACGATGTCTGGTCTACAGAGCGCGGGGCGGTAGTCATCGACTACGGGACGACGCTCAACAACGGCAGCGTAGTCTCGCAGCAATACTGGATTCCGACCGACACGACGGCCACCGCCTGGGACGTGCGGCAGACCAACTATGCCTATGACAATCTGAATCGTGTCGCCGGGATGCAGGAGTTTTATGGTCCGGCGGGAATGGTCATGCAGCAGTGGTTCACTTACGACCGCTGGGGCAATCGTTCCATCAGCCCCTCGACCACCGACGGCCTCAACGAACTGGCCTTCGACGTTGACGAGACGAGCAACCGTCTCTACGCGCCGGGGCAGAAAAACCTCCCCGACTCGTCGCGCACCCTGCGCTACGACGCGGCGGGCAATGTGACGATGGACGTTTACAGCGCGCACGATGCCCTGCGTACTTTCGATGCGGAAGGGCGGATGACGGCGGCGCACGACAGCCAGAGCGCGAGAGTCTATCGCTACACGTATGACGCGGGCGGGAGACGTATGCGGAGAGACTTGTCCGGGCAGGAGACGTGGCAGGTCTATGGCTTCGATGGTGAGTTGTTGGCCGAGTACGCAATCAACGCCGCGCCCACGCAGCCCCAGAAGGAATACGGCTACCGGAACGGCGAGTTACTGATCACTGCTGAAAGCGGCGGGCAGGTCAACTGGCTCGTCACAGACCATCTCGGCTCGGCGCGCATGATCGCAGACCTCAGTGGGAGCTTGGCGGGCATGCGTCGGCACGATTATCTACCCTTCGGCGAAGAGGCGTTCGCCGGGCAAGGTGGACGCACGACGGGACAAGGCTATGCGAGCGACGCCGTCCGCCAGAAGTTCACCGGCTACGAGCGGGACAGTGAAACCGGGCTGGACTACGCGCAGGCGCGTTATCACTCTCCGACGCAGGGACGCTTCATCTCGCCCGACCCGCTGCTGTCGAGCGGCGTGCCCGCGAACCCGCAGAGTTGGAATCGCTACACCTATGTCCTGAATAATCCGCTCGCGCTCGTTGACCCCTCCGGCCTCATCTGGGGTAAGAAGGATGGCGACGATCACATCCGCTGGTTCAACAGTGAGGCGGAGATGAAGGCCGCAGGTTACGAGGCGATTGATAAGTTCTATTACGAGCGGGACGGGACGTGGTATGCCGTCGACCCGAACTCGAACCGCTATTACAAGTCTACGGACGGGCGAATGGCGCAAAAAGCCTTCTGGTCATTCCTCGGTCTGCCGGATTCGAATTGGGACGTGCTTCCGGGTGTGCGTTCGGTGCGGAGTTTCTTCTTCTACTACGCGACGGGCGACTACAACAAGGCGATGGGCAGTTTCGCGCTCGCATCTGTCGAGGGCGGCACGAGTGCCTCCGGCGTCAAGAGCTTGTTCAACCTCGGAGCGAAAGGGATAAAGTCAATCGTGGCGTCGCTCACCGACGACGCCGGGCGCGCGCTGGCCGACGATGCAGTCAAACATGCAAATTGCTTCGTCGCAGGCACTCCGGTTCACACCATTGAGGGGCTTAAAGCAATAGAAGAGATTAAGCCGGGCGATCAAGTGTTGAGTTGGAATGAGAAGACGCAGCGGGTTGAATATAAAACGGTCGTGCGCACCTTCGCGAACCGCGCTTCCGCGCTTGTGGTGCTGTCAATTGCCGGGGAGTCAACGCCCCTCACCACCACGCCGGGTCATCCCTTCTACGTGCGTCGTGCCAGAGACAGCCTGAAAGTCGCCGATGAAGATGACGGCGCGTGGATACTGGCCGTCTCGTTACGCGCCGGAGATGAGGTGAGGCGTCCGGATGGTCAGTGGGTGCGGATAGATGACGTTACACAACGCGCCGAGACGACGACGGTGTACAACTTCGAGGTCGCCGACAACCATACATACTACGTCGGCGACGCGGGCGTGCTGGTGCATAATCAGTCTGTTCTAAGAACCGTCATCGAGGACGATGCCGCCGCCGCCGCCGCGGATAAGATGAGGGGAAATGTTGCGAGCGCATACGATGAGCTTAAAAATCTACTCTCCAGCGGACGTCCGGGAAAAAACCAGCATCCATTAACGGGTGAATACGCTGGCATGATGGCGGCAGATTTAACTGGCTCAGGTAAGGGTAGGGGGGCGATGCGCGTAATATTCAGCCGTAATGATAACGAAGTGATAATCCATAAGATCGTGGATTATCACAAGTAGAATTACAGGCCACAGTTTGAGTCCGAGAGTGCCGCCAGCGCAGGGGCGGTGGTGATTGGGAGAGGAGTCGATGAGTACTTGGAACTATCGCGTGGCACGCAGGAACGGCGAGTATGGTGTCTACGCCGCCTATTATAACGATGACGGTACAATCGTTAGTCTCAGCCGCGACCCTCTTTCTCCCACGGGCGATAGTCCGGATGAACTCAGAACGCAGTTGGAACTGTTATTGGAGTCATTGGACGCGGAGGTAGTTGACTATGCCTCCATCGCGGACAACCGTGAAAAGCCTGATGACCTGTAACAGTCCCGATAATCTCTAAGGCTCGCCTTCCAACCTCGCGCCGCATGACCTTGAGGCCGCCGACATAATATTGTCGGCGGCCTGCGCCTGCTGGTGCATCATCAGTTCAGTTCACTATTACGGTTGGTGAACTCAACCCGCTGCATTCACCTCCGACTTCCGGAGCGAGGCCGGAGCTTCAGGCATTATCTGATTCCGAGTTATTGAATGCGGTGACTAATCCGATCAAAGGTGATCCTATGCAGATCAACACAGTGATAGGCAAAATAATGGATGGAAACGGTCGTGCTTACGAACTTCTGCGGCACGCTGCTGACCCAAGTAGTTCAATTACTCCCAACACAAGGATTCCTTATGTGCCGTATACGCCCATCAAAATCCCATGAACTTCGGTGAGCAAAAACTATGAAGCCAAGAGAAGCTATACATCAGGCACTCTACCTTGCTTTAGTTGAAATACGCGCTGAGGCATACACCGCCGAGAACAATAAGATTTTTCATCTGGCCGATCTCTTTCATAACATTCCGCTTCAGTTAGAAAGAGTTTCTCAGGATGAAGAAAGTTATGACGACGTATTAGAGTGGTTGAGGAAGCGCGCGAGTGAGAAGGGCTTTCTACAGTGGCTCGACCAAGCTATTGAATGACAACCTCAGGAAGCGAAAATGAGTGAAAACAGGTTTGGCAAGTTAGAAGCTGAAGGGCTGGCATTTCTGCACGCAGGCCAGTTTGCTGATGCGATAGAAGTGTTCATGAAACTGGCCGAAGAGAATCCGGGTTATGAACATGGCATCTGCTTCTATCATCTCGCATGTTGTTTTGAAGACGTGGGTGATTTTGAAAAAGCCCGGCTGCATTACGAGCGTGCGCTTCAAGCTGCCCCCGGCGATGTGTATAGGGTAGGGGGATACGCTGCATTCTTATATCTGCACGGGAACCCCAAAGATGCTTTTGAAGCACAACTCAATTATCTGCGTGTGGTGCGCAGGATGGGGAACAAGACGGATGAAGAAAAAGCGATCTCTAATCTGAAGCATTTGGGAGCAAAACTTGGCTTGACGGAAGACGAAATAATGAGAACAGGTCAATAGATTTGCTCCCACAACAAAACGCTGGAGTTCTCATGCTAAAGAGTAACTTGTGATTTTTCAGGTTATCCGGCGCAAGGGTTCCTTATCGGCTGAACAGAATCCGATGCCGGGCGCGCAGCCGGTTGAAGGTTCGACGCCGGCTCCCCCTCTCTACCGGGACGCAGACTTATTTCCGGGTCGAGCAAGGAGTGGCACAAAATATTTTAGCCGCGATATGCAGCGTTTGAGTCGATTCAGGTATCACAATATTTTGAGTCGCATGGAAATTTTTGCCACACTACCCTGCGACGAAGGCGCGTGTCACTAATGCATTCGGGCTTAAACTTAGATCGACTATGGGCTTATCTACAACATTCCTGATGGCGCTTGGCCTTGCGATGGACGCCTTCGCCGTCTCCGTCGCTGACGGGGCGCGCGCCCGGCAACGGAGGTTCAGCCACGCCTTTCAACTGGCGCTCACTTTCGGGCTGTTTCAAGCCCTGATGCCCCTCATTGGTTGGACGGTGGGACTCGGCTTCAAAGATATTATTTCGTCCGTCGATCACTGGATCGCGTTCGGGATGCTCGGCCTTGTCGGCGGTAAGATGATCTACAGCGATCTGAGCGCCAAGGCGGCGGCAGCACCCGAGTCCCGCGTGCCGGGAGGGGTGACGACGCTCTTGGTGCTGGCGGTCGCCACCAGCATCGACGCGCTCGCGGTCGGGTTCAGCTTAACCTTTCTCCCTTCCATTCTCCTGCCCGTGCTGATCGTCGGGGTGGTTACATTCTCCACCTGCCTGGCGGGCGTGCATCTCGGCCAGAGATACAGGCACTTCGGCAGGAGTAAGGTTCAAACGGCGGGTGGGGCGATACTGATCGCTATCGGCATCAAGATTTTGATCGAGCACCTATCCTGAGGCCGGGAATCAATCCAACCGCCAATCCCAAAGAATAAAAAACTCTCAGGTAACTGCGAAATTAACTAACCTCTATTTGGTCGATAAGGTGGCCTGGTTGAGTCCGAGTTTGACAGACCTCTGGGTGGCATCGGCATCGAAGGTCAGGGTCGTCGAAGGCGCGGGCGTCCAGCGCAACCCGACGTGGCCGCCGTTCCCGCTCATGAGCGGCGGCGTTTCTCAGAGTCGCACTGGCCGCGTTGCGGGCGGCGTGGAGCAGCGGTCAGAAGTGACGGTCGAGGTTGCGGCGCGCCTGCCCGAAGTTGATGTCGGGCAGGCACGCGTAGAATAGCCCGCCGTCTGTGACCTCCACGTCGCTGTAGAATGCGGTCACTCATCCCGCGCCCTGCGTACTCGGCGCGTGCGGTCAATCGCACGGCTTCATCGGGGAAGAACATGGAGATACCTCCTCCATGTAGCGGTCGGCGGCGGCCTCGGCCTCCTCCGAACTGCTTCCCTGCTGGCGCGCGCTCAGGTAGGAGGCATACCAATCCCACCAGTGATGCTCGGCGTGCGTCCGCTCGTAGCGGTCGTGTCGCTCCGCCGTCTCGCGGAGGAGCGCTGCAAGGGTTGGAACGTCCATGGCTCTTCCTCACTCACGCTTCCACGTGCGGACGGGAAGCCGCGTCGTGATCTCCTGAAGCAGCCAGCCGTTCCCGTCCGGGTCTTCGAACGAGGCGAACGAGAAGTAGGAACGCCCTTCCGGGTCGCGCCCGCCGACGCGCGGGTTCTTTCCGGTGTTGTTGAAGGGGCCGCCGGCGTAGTGGAAGACCTCGCTCACGTCAACGCCACGGGCGATTAACTCGTCGCGGGCGGCGTCGAGGTCGTCTACGGCGAGCACCATGCCTTCCAATGAGCCGGGCTTGGCCGACGTGCTTCCCTTGCCGAAGATGATCGAGGCTTCCGAGTTGTGCGGCGTCATCTGCACGCCACGGAAGTCGTCACCCACAGTGAAGTCTATGTCGAGCCGCCAGCCGAGATTTCCGTAGAACGCCTTAGCGCGATCAACGTCGGAGACGGGGATCACCACCACTTCGAGCTTCATGTCTACTTGTGCTTTTTTTACTTCGATCATTGTGTGTTCTCCTTCCAAGATATAGAACTGCCGTTCGGTATCAGGGTGCGTAATGGGTGAAGACGTAGTCGCGCTCCTTGATGGCCGCGTGGCAGGCAAAGCAGGTGTTCATCAAGGAGTCGGCGGCGGGCTTGCCGTCGTCGAATTGAGCGTAACCCCAGCCACCCGTCGCGGCATACTTTTTCGAGTCCTTAACCATGAACTGAACCCCGTTCTTCGGGTGCCCGGCCACGAAAGATTGGCGACGGCCAAAGACTTTGTTGTTCTCCTCCGACGGGTCGAAACTCCATGCGAGCCGGGCAATGATGGTGCCTTCCGGAAACGGGAGCTTCCCTTCCCGGTAAGCCTTGATCGCTACGTCGTTGCCCAGAATGGCGCGAACGTCGTCGAGTTCGCCTTCCTCGCGCGCCACGGAGATGAACCTCCAGTCGCGGTAGCCGGGGGGAATTGTTTTGACGAAGACCGCGGCGGCCTCTTTGTCGGCGTGTCGGGAGGCGGTCGCCTTGAAGGCGACCACGCCGCCCAGCGTTGCCACTGCAACCAGCAAGAAGATGATCCTTTTCATAATGCTTCCTCCTTCGGACATCTGGTAATTGAACCCGTGCGCGATCCTGCGATCACGGGTCAGGGTTCGGAACAGGCGCTATCACGGGCAGCCCTGAACCGGAGCTGCCGGTCGCGGTTGGCGGAGCGAACGAAACGCGGCTCGCAACTCTTCACTGAAGAGCTGCGGGTGCTCCCACGCCGCGAAGTGGCCGCCCCGGTCCGCTTCGTGGTAGTAGATCAGGTTGCGGAAGGCGCGCCGTACCCATGTCTCCGGCGCACGATAGACCTCATCGGGAAAGACCGTAACGGCCACCGGGACTGATATCTCAGTGGTCTTCTGCGCGGTCGCACTGGTGACGCTTCGTCCGCCGTTCTCCCAGTACAGCCGCGCAGAGGAGATCGCGCTGTTCGTCAGCCAGTACAGCGTGAAGTTGTCCAGCACCTCGTCTTTCGTCGGAGACTGTTGGGGATCGCTGCCGTACGTCCACTGCGCGAAACCCGGGTGTGGGTTTCGACCCTCAAGATTTGGGCAGACTCTTCGAAGCGTTCTACACAACTAAGAGCAATGGTATGGGGATCGGCCTCTCCGTCAGTCGCTCCATCATCGAGAGCCATCATGGCCGCCTGTGGGCTTCACCGAACGGCGGGACGGGAGCCACGTTTTCATTCTCTATTACTCGCGCATCCAGGGGTGTAATGGATGCCTCCAGTATTGGCGCAATTCAAACATCTGCTTTGACGGATGCGGAGCGGGCTGAAAGGCAGGCATAAACATGATAGTTTCAACTCCGCTTATATCAGTAGTCGATGATGACGAGTCCGTGCGCGAGTCGCTACCCGATCTGCTCAGAGAGTTCGGGTTCGCAGCCCAGACGTTCTCGTCGGCGGAAGAGTTCCTCGCGTCCGATTTCATCGGCCAGCCCAAGTGTCTGGTGCTCGACATCGCCATGCCGGGCATGACCGGACCCGATCTCCAACAGGAATTGGCACGTCGGCGGCAGGAGATTCCGATCATCTTCATCACCGCTCACGCGGACGAAACGGTGCGTCCGCGCATGATCGAACGTGGTGCCGTCGAATGCCTGTTCAAGCCGTTCAGCGAGACGGCACTGCTTGAGGCGCTCAACGCCGCATTTCGCGAATGAGCCGAGATGCGCCGTGCTCGCGAGCGCAGTGAGGGCTAGATATGAATGCAGCGAGGTTATCACCTGAGTCGCAAGATAAGCCGATCATTTTCGTGGTTGACGACGACATCTCGGTGCGCGAGTCGCTGGAGTTGCTGATCGGCTTTGCAGGCTGGCAGCCGGAGGTCTTCGCCTCCGCAGAAGAGTTCCTCGCGCACCCGCGAGTCCACGCCCCAAGCTGCCTGATACTTGACGTTTCTCTTCCAGACCTCAACGGTCTTGAGTTGCAGAAGCTCGTCGCCGGCGACCGTACGGACATGCCGATCATCTTCATCACGGGTTACGGCGACGTGCCGATGACGGTGCAGGCCATGAAGGCGGGAGCCGTCGAGTTTTTGACAAAGCCATTTGCTGATGACGTGCTGCTCGGCGCGATCCAGCACGCCATCGAGCGAAGCGAATCTTCACTCGGGAAGGAGGCCGAGACACAGGTGCTCCGTGATAGTTACGCCTCACTGACACCCCGCGAACAAGAGGTCATGGTGCTGGTCGTTTCCGGCCTGCTCAATAAACAGATCGGATTCAAGCTCGGAATCAGCGAGATCACGGTGAAGGCGCACCGGGGCAAGTTGGTGCAAAAGATGAAGGCCGACTCTCTCGCCGGGTTGGTGCAAATGGCCGTGAAACTCCGCCTCGCACCCGCCAGGAATCCATGGCAGAAGCAATAAGCAGCCGGACTTTCGAACTTCGAACAAAGAGCGGATGTTAGATATATCCCGCCACTGGAGTCCCAATGCAGGCTCGAAGAAACCGACGCCCCCCAGCGGAGACACCTTCAAACCTCACTTCGTCTAAAACTAATCTTTGCCACGGAACCGCAATTTCAGCAACGCAAGCGCTACTGGCGACCGAGAAGGAAATAGGTGGACATGTCGCCCTTACCTTTGACGTTGATCGTACCGCGCGGTTCAAAGAGGTAGGCATGGCGGAGGCGCTCGAAGGTTGACGCCGTGACTTGAATGCGTCCCGGCGTGCTGTGGGATTCCATGCGGCTCGCTGTGTTGACGGCGTCTCCCCACAGGTCGTAGATGAACTTCGACGTGCCGATGATTCCGGCGACCACCGGCCCCGTATTGATGCCGGTGCGAATATTAAGCGTCGTCCCGCGCGCGCGATTGAAAGCGGCCAGCGCAGCTTGCATGTCGAGCGCCATTTCGGCCATAGCTTCGGCGTGATCGGCGCGGCGTTCAGGCAGCCCCGCCGCAACCATGTACGCATCGCCGATAGTCTTGATCTTTTCCAGCCCGTGCCGCGTGGCGAGTTCATCGAAAGACGAGAAGATTTCGTTGAGCAGATAGACCAACTCGACCGGCGTAATGCGCGCCGACATCTGCGTGAAGCCGACCACATCCGAGAAGAGGATAGTGGCTTCGGTGAAACTTTCGGCGATGACGCCCTGAGCTTCTTTCAGACGTTCTGCGATGGCCGAGGGCAAGATGTTTAAGAGGAGGCGTTCGGACTTCTCGCGCTCGATGCGCAACTGCGCGAGGTAAGCCTGCTCCCGATCCCGCAGGCGCTTCTTCTCCAGCGAAGCCTCGACGCGCGCACGCAGGATCACCGGATTGAAGGGCTTGGGCAAATAGTCTTCCGCGCCCATTTCGATGCAACGCACGATGCCATCGATCTCGTCGAGGGCGGAGATCATGATGACGGGAATGTCTCGCAGTTCGGGCGTCGTCTTGAGCCGCTCCAGAACCTGATACCCGTTCAGACCGGGCATCATAATGTCCAGCAGCACGAGGTCGAACCTGCGCAACCCGACCGCCTCTAAAGCCCGCGCGCCGTCCGGGACGGTTTCAACTTCGTAGCCTTCGCGTGTGAGGCGGCGCGCGAGAATGTCGCGGTTGGTTTCGCTGTCGTCCACGACCAGAACCAGACCGCCCTGCTCCGTCTGCCGGGCGTGCGCGTTATCGATGGCATGGATGGTGCTGACGAGGTTTGCGATCATCGAGGAGACGCCGTCGTCCGCCGGACGGAGGGTTGCGCTATCAGCTTCGAGGTCGGAGAAGCGGACGATGTCTTCGATGAGTTCGAGCAATTGGCGCGCGGCGGTCTGGATTTTTTGCAGGTCGGCGACAAACTCGGCATGCTCCGGCGCGTCGGCGTCTTCGATCAGCATTTCGCTGTAGCCGATCACGGCGTTGATGGGCGTGCGCAGTTCGTGGCGGACGTGCGCGCCGAAAGAGTCGAGGTCGAGATCGGGCGTCTCGGTGCGCGCGGGATTGAGGAGGTCACTGACGCGCGTGCGCAATTGCCGCCCCGCTGTCAGGATTTTTTCGAGGTCGGCGCGAAACTCGCCCGCGCCTTCCTCTGTCGCGCTTTCAACCAGCATCTCGCCGTAGCCGATAATGGCGTTGATGGGCGAGGACAATTCGTGACGGATGTGCGCCAGCAGAGCCGTGCGGGTGCGCGCCGCATCGGACGTATGATCATCGCGACCGTGATGGGTGTCGGCGGTCATGAGGCGGCAGACCGGTTGAGCATTGTTTCGATCTTTTCGAGCAGGCGCGGGAGTTCAATCGGCTTGGTGTCGTAGTCGTCGCAACCGGCTTCGAGCGCGCGCTCGCGGTCGCCGGACATGGCGTGTGCAGTCAGGGCGATGACCGGGATGTGGCGGGTCGCGTCCGCGTTTTTGAGTTGGCGCGTGGCCTCCCAACCGTCGAGCACCGGCAAGCTCATGTCCATCAGGATGAGATCGGGCGCGCCGGATTGAGCCATCTCGACGCCCTGCCGCCCGTCAACGGCGATGCTCACCTCGTAACCTTTGCGCACCAGACGCCGCGAGAGCATGTCGCGGTTCATCTCGTTATCTTCAACCAAAAGTATCTTCTTCATAATGGCTGTCTCGTACCCTTTAAATTTTCGGATGGAATTTTATGAAGGAAGTTTAACCAGGCTGTCGCTGCCACGACTGCGGACGCTGACCTCGACCATCTCTCTGACGGCGCGCAGCAGATCGTCGCGGCTGTAAGAATCCTTCTCCAAAATCTTCTCGACATAGCCGCTGAGCCGGAGGCGGTCTTCGAGCGTGATGTCTTTGGCGGTGATGACGACGACGGGAATCGAACGCGCGCCGGGCAGCTTGTGTAACTCCTGCACAAACTCGAAGCCGTCCATCTCCGGCATCATCAAATCCAGCAGGATCAACTGCGGTTGTTCCTCCGCCACCTGCGCGAGGGCGGCGCGACCGTTGGCCGCTTCGCGCACCTGCCAGCCTTCCTGTTTGAGTCCGCGCACCAACAATGCGCGCGTCGCTTCGTCGTCTTCCACGACGAGGGCGGGGGCGTTCCGGTTCGTCGCGGCGCGGCGATATTTGGCGAGCACGGCGGCGAGTTGCTCGCGGTCGAAGGGCTTCGTCATGTAGTCGGCTGCGCCCAGCGCGTAGCCTTTGTTCTTATCGTCTACGATGGTGAGCATGATGACGGGGATGTCGGCCAGTGCGGGGTCGGCCTTGAGGGCGGCGAGCGTCGCCCAGCCGTCGATGCCGGGCATCATCACGTCGAGCGTGATCGCTTCGGGGCGAAGCGTGCGTGCGAGTTGCAACGCCTCTTCGCCGTCGGTCGCGCATTCGACCCTGAAACCGGCCTTGCCGAGAGCGCGCTGCAACAGGTCGCGTGCCACCGGATCATCGTCCACGACGAGCACCATCCCGGCGTCTTCGTCGAGGAGTTCAGCGCGGCCTTCGCCGCCCGGCGCGGGCGCATTAGTGTCCGGCGACTCGCTCCGCACGTCGGCAGGCAGCTTGATGACGAACGTGGAACCTTCGCCGCGCACGCTGCTGACGCCCATCGTGCCCCCCATCATCTCGCAGAACTTTTTCGTGATGACCAGACCCAGCCCCGTGCCGCCGAACTCGCGCGTGGTCGAGGCGTCGGCCTGCGAGAAGGGCTGGAAGAGCTTGTTCATCTGCTCTTTCGTGATGCCGATGCCGGAATCTTTGACGCTGAAATTGATCCACTCGCGCCCGTCCTCCCTGCTTCGCACCACTTCCAGCGTGACGTTGCCCGCCTTCGTGAACTTGCAGGCGTTCGAGAGCAGGTTGAGGAGAGACTGGCGAACTTTGGTCAGGTCGGCGTACATCGTGCCGAGTTCGGGGTCGGCGTGGACGATGAGCGCGTTCTCGTTCTTGGCGGCGAGCGGCTTGATGGTCGATTCCATTTCGCCGACGAGCGCGGAGAGGTCGAATGATTCGAGGTAGAGTTCTATTTTGCCCGCTTCGATCTTCGAGAGGTCGAGAATATCGTTGATGAGGGCGAGCAAGTGGCGCCCGGCGGTCTGAATCTTTTGGAGATCGGGGACGAACTCATCCTGCCCTGTGTCGGCTGCGTCCTCTTGCAGCATTTCGCTGTAGCCGATGATGGCGTTTAAGGGCGTGCGCAACTCGTGCGACATGTTGGCGAGGAAGGTACTCTTGGCCTGATTGGCGGACTCGGCTTCCTCTTTCGCCAGTTGCAACTCGGCCTGCGTCTCCTGCAATTGTCGTAGAGCGTCTGACAGTTCATCGTTGGCGCGCTTCATGGCGCGCAGCATCCGCCCGCGCTGGATCGTCCTGATCACGACGACCGCCAGCAGGAGCGTGACGAAGAGGATCGTGACGAGTTTGTAGAGCGTGTTGTCGAAGGAGCGGTTGACGGAGGTGAGTTGGTTTTCGGCGTCGGCCTTGTACAGTTGTTCGATCTGGAGCAGGTCGTCGCGCACCTGGTTGAAGGCCGGGATGCCGTTCTTTTGATCAGACTCGGCTGCCTCTTTGATGCTGCCCTGGAGAATCAGCCCGATGACTTCATCACGATTTTTGAGATAGTGCGCCCAATCGCGCTCGAACATGTCAATGGCATCGAGCAACTGCTGCGACTTCGCATGCAGCCGCTCTGCCGTGATCAGTTGGGCGATCCTTTTCCCGGCTTCGTGGGACTGATCCGCATACACGATTTGCAGGTTGGGGTCGTCAGTCGTCAGGGCGTAGAGCATGGTGCGGCGAGTCTCCTGCGTTGAGTAGAGCAAGTCGCCGATCAGGTCAATACCCTGCACCGTGCCGGTGTACATCTGCTGCACCTGCCGCTTCGCGCGCAGGAGGTCGCTCACGACGTACCACCCGACGCCGACGACTATGACGCCGATCAGCAGGAACACCAGAGTGAATCTATACCTGTGCAGGACTCGATTCATTAACTTAACCTATCCGGGCGCGGGGCGTGACGCCCGCCACCTGAGAACTCATCTGATGCGATAGCCGGGTTGGCCGGGTTTGCGCCCGTCCACGCTCAAGACGTTCACCTTTGAATTGTCCACCTGATCCGCGCGCACGTAGCCGATTGCGCCGGGCGTGTAATGCACATACTGGATCATGGCGTAAGTCGTGTTTAATTCTTTGGGCGCTTGCTGGATGGACTCGTTAAATTGTCCCTGACGGAAATATTTTTGATAGTAGTTTTCGTCCCAGCCGTAGATGGAACGCAAGACCGCGCCGCGCTCTGACTGGCCGGGAGGCTGGCGCATGGCGATGACGACTTTCGTGCCGTTCGGCCACTGCCCGCGCTCGGCCTTGAAATATTTACGCAGCACGTCGAACGATATGTCGCGCATCGAGTTTTTCGGATTAACGATGATCGCCACGTCGCCCGTTTGCAGCGAGGCGGGCGAACGCGTGGAGGCGAACGCGCGCGCCGCCTCCCCGCCCGCCGCTTCAGACCACACGGCCAACCGGCTCGACGCCAGAAGCAACGTCAGGAGAACGGCTAGCCCAAAGACTCTGACCCTCATGTAACTTCCCCTTAAAAAGTGAACGCGAGTTGCAGAATGAGTTCATCGAGTGTGCTCAGGCCGCGTCGCTCCGTGCGATCATACTGGCTTTTGAAGGCCGCATAAGTCGTCAGGTCATAACGCAATCCGAACGACGGCCCGTTGCGTCGCCCGATGTCGCGAAAGAGAAGATCACGCGTCGGCGCATTCAGATATTGGTAGCGAAAATAAGGCTGCGCTTTACCGAAGCGCCGCGCAAACTGCGTGTAGAAACCGGGCGTGTAGGTTGCGACTCCGCCCGCGCTTTCCGGCTTGTGCCGGATGAACACGGCTTCGTTCAGCCATTCGTAGCGTGGGCTTTGATAGACGACGTGCGCGGCCATGATTCGTTGATCGACGTTTGGCGCGGCGGTCGGCGTCAGGCGGTCGCGGTAGAAAGAGAATCCGGCTTGCAGCCCAGGGAGCCAATCGGGGCGCGCGTTGAGGCCGAGGTTGTACGACTTGCCGTTGTTCTCATCGAACGCGGTTTGCACCGTGCGGTCAACTGCGGAGCGCGCGCTCCGCCCGTTACCGACCTCGGCTATATAGCGCAGGCCGAGCGAGCCGGAGGGGATGCGCCCCGTCGCCGACACGCCGACGTTGTGCAGCGGCAGCAGGCCGCCCTGACCTTCAAAGGCGAAGAGAAAAGGGCGGTTGGCGGCAGTGGCGAAATAAGACCCGTGATGAAACGCGGTGTTGTAATAGCCGATGCCACTGTGATAACGCCCGGCGCTCAAGTTCAAATAATCGTTCATCGCATAGCGCAGCAGCAGGCGGTGAATCTCGAACTCGAACGAATTGTCGCGTTTCGCCTCCAAGATCAGTTCGCTGACGACGCTGAACTTTTCGGACAGTTGCGAGGTGATGAACAGGTCGAGTTGTCCCAGACCGAAAGCGTTCGTCGTGCCGCGCCCGTTGCTGGCGCGAAAGTTCACGTCGGCGAAGCCCTGAATTTGGAGGCGGGGGCCGGACGTGTGGGTTTCGTGTTCCTGCCCGGTGATGGCCGCTTGCGCCTCTTCCTCTTCCGGGGCGGCGGCCTCGGGCGCAGTCGCCGTGGTCGCGGGCGCGACGGTCGGCGGTTGGCCGTTGGCGGCCACGGCGTTAGCCCTCAGTTCCCTGACCTGCCCTTCCAGTTCCTCAACCCGCTTAAGCAGTTGTTGGAGTTGCGCCTGCTCGACGGCCTGCGCGGCGTGTGCGGGAGGCTGCCTCGCCGCGTCCTGCGCCGTGAAATTGATTTCGAGACGGTTGAACTTCTGACTCAAGCGCGGCGTCGTGCCCGGCTGCAACTCGAAGGAGAGCAATGCGTCGCCTCCCCTCTGAGCGAGACGAGCGGAGGCGAAGCCGCGTCCCTTGAATTCATCCGGCATGGTCGCCGCAACATCTGCCTTCGGGATCAAGACGTAGAAGCGTCCGTCGTCAAAATATGAGTAATGGTTGTCGAGCGAGGCATCGGAGGCAACTATGACACGCGAGCCTTCGGGCGTGTCGCTGACGCGCACCGGGACGAGTCGTTTGCGCGGACGGGCGACGGGCGGAGTAGGCGCGCGATGTGCCTTTGCGAAGTTGTCGTGCGCAGAGGCCGAGGCGGCCAGACGTTCCGGCTCTTGCGCATGGAGCGGGACGGCGAATGGACAAGCACAGACGAAAAAAAGAACGAGCGATAGAACGGACGAGACGCTAGGGGTATGCTTCATATTGAAAAACACTTGTGCTGGATGCAACGAGAGCAGAAATTGCGAGCCTACCGGGTGGATACGATGTAACAGAGCAATAATACGACGGTTGGCCGGATGACGCCAGTACTTAGATTTTTTTCAATGCAGATAAACCGCCTACCGTGCAACACCCCGCCTCCTTCCTTTTTAGAGACTAAACACGTGATTATGACCACTTACACAGATTTTATAGAAACTTCGACGAAAATTGACCTTAAGAGTCTCGCGGAAGTAGTTTTTTCCGAACTTTAATTGGCCTTCTAATAGACACAATCAAGAATATTATTCATAAAAATCTCATTACCTTAAATATTGCCAGGC
>DASWNS010000092.1:0-1738 GCA_036399115.1 Pyrinomonadaceae bacterium
ATCCCTTCGGTCGTCTACGGGCTGTGGGGCATCTTCGTGCTCGCGCCATTCCTGCGCGAACACGTCTCGCCGCCGCTGCAAAAGTTGTTCGGCTGGACGCCCTTCTTTCAGGGCACGATCACAGGCATCGGACTTTTCACTGGAGGCGTTATTCTCGCCATCATGGTGACGCCGATCATCACTGCGGTCGTGCGCGACGTGCTCGCCGCCGTCCCCGTGACGCAACGCGAGGCCGCGCTCGCGCTCGGCGCGACGAAGTGGGAGACGACGCGAATCGTGCTGGCGAACGGTGCGCCGGGGATCGCGGGCGCGATCATTCTCGGTCTGGGTCGCGCCATCGGAGAGACGATGGCCGTGACGATGGTGATCGGCAACCGCCCGCAGATCAGCGCGTCGCTGTTCGACCCTTCGTACACCATTGCCTCCGTCATCGCCAACGAGTTTACGGAGGCCACGGGCGATCTCTACCTGAGCGCGCTCGTCGAACTGGGACTGGTTCTCTTCCTCGTCACGTTCATCGTCAACGGCGCGGCGCGACTGCTGGTGTGGAGCGTGACGCGCTCGACGAGCGGGGTCGGGCGCGCGTAAGGCGGCGCGGAGATCAGAGAGACGTGAGACAGATGTTTACAACGCACGACAGTTCTATCAGTCAAAGTTCAGGCAGCCAAAGTTCGGGCAGCCGGAGTTCGGGCAGCCGGAGTTCGGGCAATGCGGGCGCGAGCAGGCGTCGCAGCGTGGTCAACACGGTGATGACGACGCTTACTGCGCTGTGCGCCTTCGTGGGCGTCGCACTCCTGCTGTTGATTCTGGGCTACATCGCGTGGCGCGGCATCTCTTCCATCAGCTTCCAGTTCCTGATCGACACGCCGAAGCCTGTGGGCGAGGGCGGCGGCATCGGCAACGCCATCCTCGGCACGCTCCTCCTGCTCGCGCTCGCGTCCGCCATCGGCCTGCCGCTCGGCATCGCGGCGGGCGTCTATCTCGCGGAGTTCGGGAGGGGTTGGTTTGCGGGCGCGGTGCGCTTCATCTCGGACACGCTGACCGGCGTGCCTTCAATCGTCACAGGCGTCTTCGTCTATACCTTGATCGTGCTGCCGATGAAGCAGTTTTCGGCGATGGCGGGGGGCATTGCGCTCGCCGTCATCATGATCCCCATCGTCGCGCGCACGACCGAAGAGATGCTCCGGCTCGTGCCCGCATCTCTGCGCGAAGGCGCGCTTGCGCTCGGCGCGCCGCAGTGGCGCGTCACGACGGGCGTGGTGCTGCCCGCCGCCGCCTCCGGCATTGCGACGGGCGCGATGCTCGCCGTGGCGCGCGTGTCGGGCGAGACGGCGCCGCTCCTTTTCACGGCCTTCGGCAGCCGCTTCTTCAACGTCTATCTCGACCAGCCGATTGCCTCTCTAACTGTGCAGATATTCAACTATGCCGTCTCGCCCTACGACGAGTGGCACGCGCAGGCATGGGCGGCCACGCTCGTTCTGATGACGCTCATTCTGTTCATTAACGTCGCCGTCCGCTTCATGACACGTAAGAAGTTTTAAAAGGGAGCCGCTGGCTGTTAGCTGTTAGCTGTTGGCTTTCGGCAGAGACAATTTGGACGTAGACTGATACCAGTCGATTTCCGATCCGGCTCAGAGCTAAGAGCCAATCATTTTTATGACCACCGCACCGACGCCAGCACGAGCCATACGACAGGAAGGCGAGCAGCCTTCGCGCCCCAAGACCACGCCGACCAAGA
>DASWNS010000093.1:0-2160 GCA_036399115.1 Pyrinomonadaceae bacterium
TTTCGTTCATCGTTCCGCGTTCCTGCTTCATCGTTTCAAGCGGCGAGTTCCTCTTCGGAAGGGAACTTGTGTACTTTGCGTCCGGGCGGCCCGTCGAATTTTTTGGAGGTCTTGTAGAGTTCGAAGTGTCCGTCAGCGGCGTCTGCCGCGCAGCGTGTGCGCAGGTCTTGCATCTCGGCGGCGGACATGGGCGTGAAAGTGCGCGCGATGCGTAAGTTCTGCCGCAGGACTTTGAGCGAGTCGAGGCCGGAGACGGTGGCGGCGACGGGCAGACTCATCGCATAGCGCAGAGCCTCGCTCGCGGTCACGGCGCGACGCTTGACGGCCTCGCCGCCTCCGCCCAGACTCTTCATGCCGAGCGGGGCGATGCCGCGCCGTAGAAGTTCGGGCAACACCTGCTGCTCGAAACTGCGAAAGGTGGCGTCGAAACAGTTGAGCGGCAGTTGGCAGGTGTCGAAAGGATAGTCGTAGGCGAGCATCTTGAGATGAATCGCGGGGTCTTTGTGCCCGGTGAAGCCGACGAAGCGAACCTTGCCCTCGCGCTGCGCCTGTTCCAGAGCTTCGATGACGCCGCCTTTGGCGAAGTGTAAATCCGGATCGTTATCGTGGATCACTTCGTGAACCTGCCAGAGGTCGAGATAATCCGTGCGAAGGCGTCTGAGCGTCTGTTCGAGTTGGCGCATGGCGGTCTTGCGGTCGCGCCCGTGCGTGCAGACCTTCGACATGAGAAAGACTTTCTGGCGCAAGCCCCCGGCCAGTGCCTCACCCATCAACTCTTCGCTCTCCCCTTCGTGATACTCCCATGCGTTGTCCATGAAATCTATCCCGGCGTCAACCGCTTCACGGACGATCTGCAAAGACTCGCGTTTCGACTTCGTTTCGGCGATGTGAGAACCGCCGAGCGCGAGCGCGGAGACTTCTACGCCCGTGCGCCCAAGCAGCCTGCGCGGCACTTCTCCAGAAGATTTGCGCTGAACCATGACGACCCCTCCTTGATGCTTTCCCGACGTGGCCGGAAGCAACCTGAAATTTAATTGTTGAACGATGAGACGGAGTATGCCACAACAAAAGGCGCGTCGAGAAGATTTAAGTTGAGCGACGGGGAGGCAAAATGGAGACGGGAGACTCAAATATTTTGAGCCTCCCGTCTTTCACTTCGTTAACATCCCGCGTCTTTACCGGTAGATGTTCTCGCCGCGATGCGTGCGAAACTCGTTCTCGAAGTATTCGGCATCTTCGTCCGAGCGCGCGTTGACGCCCATCACGATGCCGCCTTCTTTGACGCCGCTCTCATACGCCTTCGCACGGTCTTCGGGGATGCCCGAACCGATGAGCGCGCCGATGAGTCCGCCCGTCGCGCCGCCCGCGCCCGCGCCCGCCAGTGCCGCCGCCAGCGGTCCGGCCACGACCAACCCTAAGCCCGGCAAGATCACGGACGTGCCGATGGCTGCGATAGCCGCGAGCACTGCGCCCGTCGTGCCGCCGATGGCCGCGCCCGCGCCCGCGCCTTCCAGAGCTTTGCTGCCGAGGTCTGTGTCAGCCGCGTCGTCGGATTTGAAATGGCGGTCGCGCGTCTCGTCCGACATCAAGAGGTTGACATCGTCTTTGCTGTAGCCGCGCGTCGAGAGCGAACCGTAGGCGCGCTCCGCGCTGTCGCGGTCGCGGAACAGTCCCGTCACCATGCGATTCGACCTCTGGCGCGCCGCGCCCGTCGAACTCTCCGTCGCGCCTTCCGCGCGCAGCGAACTGTCGCCCGTCACCGTGCCCGTCGCCTCCTTGACGTCGCCTTTCGCGCGCTGGCCGAAAGCTGAAACCTCTTCGCCGATGCTGTCATTTTTATTGTCGCTCATAATCTTCCCTTTCACTGTGATGGATAAGGACTACTGCGGCGGTTCTCGCCCGGAGTCCTTTAAATGTTTGCCACTAACCGTCCCGCTTGATATTTGAGAGAGTAGACTCGGCAGCCGTTATTCGTTGCGACAGATGCGCGCCGCGCCGTTCGTTTACAAGACCGCGTACAGTCTTTGACTCTGGCGCGATTTTGTCCGTGTACGATTTTGCGTCTTAAAAATTGCTGCCGGGGTGGAGATGGCAAAGCGCGTGCCGTTGATTCTAAAAGGGCGTGAAGCGTGAAGCGTAAATCGTAGGAAAAGCCGTAAA
>DASWNS010000094.1:0-9098 GCA_036399115.1 Pyrinomonadaceae bacterium
ACCTCAGGAAAGGCCGCGTGGCTCACCATCACCGAATGCAGTTGCTCGCCGCGCCGGTGCTGCATGAGATCGAGAAAGGGCACGAGGTCGTGTTGCAGTATCTCTTCCCACGAATGCGTGACGACGGGGAGACGCCGGTGCGAGTCAACCTGTGAACCGCCGAGGCCGGGGAAATGCTTGCCGCAACCGACGACGCGGTGTGCCTGCAAGCCGTCGAGATATGCGCCCGCGAGCCTCGACACTTCTTCCGGCGTCTCGCCGAAGGTGCGCCCGCGCAGTCCGTTCTCTTCGTTGCCGCCCTTGAGGTCGAGCACGGGCGCGAAGTTCATGTTGAAGCCGAGGAGGCGCAGGGCGCGTGCGGAGAGTTCGCCGAACTTGCGCGCGAGTTCGCTGCGTCCGGCGAGGCGCACGGCTTTGGCTGAAGGCATCGGTTCGCAGATGTCGCGAAAGCGATCCACGAGTCCGCCCTCCTGATCCACGCCGATGATGACGCGCCCGCCGAGCGCGTCGCGAATCTGCGCGTTCAGCAGCGCGACCTGCTCCGCCGTCTCGATGTTGCGCCCGAAGAGGATGACGCCGCCGGGGCGCACCTCGCGCAACATCTCGCGCAGGCGTTTATCGAGCCGCGTTCCCGGCAAGCCGATAAACAGGAGTCGTCCGGCCTTGCGCTTGATCTCTTCCGTCACGTTCACAATCTCTGGCGTCGCAGTTTCGGGCATCGTTCGATTACGGTTTTCCTTTTCCTCCAGCTTAAAGGGTCGAAGGGCTGACGCGCAAGAAGGCAGCCGCCGCCTTCCTTCATACACAACCATTAACGCTCGTCTTCCGCTGAACCGGAGGCGGACGCTTTGCTATACTTCTCCCCGCATGGTCGCAGAAGAGCTATCACAACTCGCGCCGCCGCGATTCACCGCGCGCCTCAAGGAGCGCGCGCTTGAGTTGGGCTTCGACAAGGTGGGCATCGTCGCCGCTGCGCCGCTCGACGCCGAGCGTGCGCGCCTCGAAGAGTGGCTACGGCGCGGCTATCACGGCGAGATGAATTGGATGGCGCGCGAGCCGGAGCGGCGCACAGACCCGCGCCTCGTGATGCCCGGTGCGCGCTCCGTCGTCGTCGTCGCGCTCAACTACTTCACGCCGCACACGCACGACGCCGACCCGGCGCAAGGTAAAATCTCCCGCTACGCCTGGGGCGACGATTATCACGATGTCGTCGGCGGCAAACTCAAAGAACTCCTCGCGTGGATCAAGGAGGAATGCCCGGAGGCCGAAGGCAAGACTTGCGTGGACATTCAACCGTTGATGGACAAGGCTTGGGCGGCGCGCGCGGGGCTTGGCTGGATCGGCAAGCACACGAACCTGATCACGCGCGAATACGGCTCGTGGGTCTTCCTCGGCGAACTCCTGCTCAACCTCGAACTCGAATACGACGCCGTTGCCTCGGAAGATCATTGCGGCACTTGCACGCTCTGCATTGAATCATGCCCGACGGAAGCGATCACCGAAGCTTACGTCGTGGATTCAAACCGCTGCATCTCCTACGCCACCATCGAACTACGCACGCCCGAAATTCCCGAAGCGGTCGCCCCGCATCTCGAAGGCTGGCTCTACGGCTGCGACATCTGCCAGGATGTCTGTCCGTGGAACCGCTTCGAGCAGCCGACCACGGAGACGCGCTTCGAGCCGCGCGAAGGCGAGGTCGCCGCCAGTCTCTCCGATCTGCTCGCGCTCACGCCCGACGCCTACGCCGCGCGCTTTCGCCGCAGCGCGATCAAACGCGCCAAGCTCATCGGACTCCAACGCAACGCACGCGCGCTCCAGAAAAATCGGGACGAAGATTGACCGTCCGCATAACCGGGACGACGATCCAAAAAAATATTTTTCCGTAGGACAACTCTCAGCGCGCCAGCCCTCTTCTCATGTGCAGACCAACCGAGTGGGCAGTTCTTCATTGGGAACTTTTGTCGCGCGCCTGCGTCTAAGAGTTCGCTGGCTTCATAAAATTATCGTGTCGGGTCGGGTAGGCAATTTTACCTCGCAGATAAATGCCGAAAGGGGTACGTCTATGCCAAGTCTCCGTCGCCTGTCAGCTCAACTCTCCGCGCGCCGCGTGCCGCTCGTCTTAACTTTCGTCTTTGTCGCCGCCGCCTTCGCGTTCCTCTGCATCGAACCGCCCGCGTCTTCGGCCTGTCCCGTCGTCCTGCCGAAAACGATGCGCATGCTCTACAACGAGAGCGCGCTCGTCGCAGTAGTGCGCGTTGCGGATTCCGTCGAGGTCAAAAAAGAAGAAGACATGACGTTGAAGAAGATCGGGCTGCGCATCTCTTCGCTGTTGAAAGGAGAGAGCAAGGGGCGTGTCGTCGATCTCTATCTACAGTTCTGGGGAGACTTGGACGGGAGTTCCGCAAACGTTTTTCAGAAAGGCGAGGTGCTGCTGGTTTTTCTCGATGCTAACGAGGATGGAGAGGGCTACGCGCTCACGGACTTCGAACGGGGCGCAAAGAAGTTGTCGCCGGACGATCTGAAAGTCTACGTCAGCCGTCTCGAAGAACTCGCCGCGATCATGCGCAGCAAAAAGCCGGACGCGGCGGCTCTCACCGAATGGCTCGTGCGCTGCGCCGAAGAACCCGCGACGCGTTGGGAGGGCGCATACGAACTCGCTCCCGATGGCCTGCCGTTTGAAGACTCCGGGGAACCCGGCGACGCGGATGCCGACGCCGACGTGGCGAACGCGGAGGTCAGCGTGACGCTCGACGACCCCGGACGGGAACAGGCAAAGCCGGAAGGCGTTGCTGCCGCACAGGCCGCAACGACGACGAACGGCGTGGTTCCCGCGAACGATGCCGACGAATCCGGCGAGCGCGCCGACCCGCAGGAGATCATGCGCCGCCTCCGCGCCGCAGCGGGAGAGCCGCAGGTTGACTTCGCCGCGCTGCTCACGCCCGCGCAGAAAGAGCGTCTGATGACAGTGCTGCTGGCCGCCGAAGAGTGGAACGAGGGTGAGCAGATGCTTCTGTTGCTCGCCGCCAACTGGAAGGATGCGCGCCTCGTCCCCTTAAGCCTCAAGCATCTCGCGCGCATGGCGGACAAGCCTACCTATCAGGCCGAAGACCTGATGCGCGTCGTCGCCCACATGCTCGCCGACCGGACGCTCATCAAGTTTGTCGCAGACTACAGCGAGGAAGCGTCTTATGCAGACACCGGCATCAGCGACGAAGAGCATAGCGCAGAGGAGACGGAAGCTGGCGGCGCGACCGCCGAAGAACGCGCCGCGTCCAAAAGAGAGATGGAAGAGATGAAGGCCGCCGCCGCCGAAGCGCGCTTCAAACGCAGCGGCAAACTGCGCCTCTTCCTCGCTCTGGCCGAGCAACCGCAAAAACCCTGACACGGCCTCCGAAGTTCCTCACCGGCGGGACGCGTCCCATACTCTTCCGCGCGTCCCGCTGCTTTCGAATTTTTCGCGGACGCTCTTCTCCGTCGCCTTGCGCAACGCCTCGCGCCTGGACTTGGTACGCTCCGTCGCGCGGCGTATCATGTTAGTGAAACTTCGTCGCTAAAGTTACAGGCGTTGCCCGGTGAAAGATTAGAAGTGACTACTGCTGTGCTCAAAGATTCTTACGGTCGGGCGATACGCGACCTGCGTGTGTCGCTGACGGACAGGTGCAACTTTCGTTGTTTCTACTGCCTGCCGCACGGCGAGCCGCCGATTGCGCCCAAAGAGCAGATGCTCTCTTACGAAGAGATCGAATACCTCTCGGAGATATTCGTCTCGCTCGGCATCGAAAAAATTCGACTCACCGGCGGCGAGCCGATGATGCGCCGCGACATCGAAACGATCATCGGCAAACTCGCCGCGCTCAAACCACGCCTGCACGATCTCGCGCTCACGACGAATGGCTACTTCCTGCCCGGACGCGCCGCCGCGCTCAAAGAGGCGGGACTCGACCGCATCACCATCAGTCTCGACAGCCTCCGCCCCGATACGTTTCGCCGGATGACAGGCGTGGACGTGCTCCCGCGCGTGCTCGAAGGCATCGAGGCGGCGCGCGCCGCGCGCCTCACGCCGATCAAGATCAACGCCGTCATCGTGCGCGGGCACAACGACGCGGAGGTGGCGGACTTCGCCGCGTTCGCGCGCGCGCACGACATCGCGATGCGCTTCATCGAGTTCATGCCTCTGGATTCCGGCCATGAATGGTCGCGGGAGATGGTCGTGTCGGGCAGAGAGATGCGGGCGGCGATTGAAGAGCGTTTTCCGCTCGCGCCGCTGCCCGTCCGGCGCGGCGCGGAGACTTCGGCGCGCTACCGTTTCGCCGACGGCGCGCCCGGCGAGATCGGCATCATCGCGCCCGTCACAGAACCCTTCTGCGGCGCGTGCTCACGCATCCGCCTCACCGCCGACGGCCAGATCAGAACCTGCCTCTTCTCCACCGTCGAACACTCACTGCGCGACGTGCTGCGGAGCGGCGCGACGCGCGGCCAGATCGTCGAGTACATCGAATCGGTGGTCATGAAAAAAGAGCCGCGCCACTACATCAACGACCCGGACTTTCTCCAGCCCGCACGCACGATGAGCTTCATCGGCGGCTAACCTGAAACGAGGTGCGCCCGCATGAGTACAAAGACCGAAGCGACCATCGAAGACCTCTACAAAGTCGAGGGCAAGGCGGAACTCGTCAACGGAGAGATCGTCCACATGTCACCAACCGGCAGCCAGCCCGGTTATGCGGGCGACGAAATTTTTGTGTCGTTGCGCGAATACTGCAAACGCACTAAAACTGGACGCGCCGTTGGCGACAACAAAGCCTTCCGGGTTGATTTGCCCAATCGAAAATCCTTTAGTCCTGATGCAGCCTTTCATGTCGGCGCAGATACGGGCATGAAATTTTATGAGGGCGCGCCCATCTTCGCCGTCGCAGTGAGAAGCGAGGGCGACTACGGGGCGAAGGCCGAGTGTGCGATGGCACGAAAACACCCCGAGTATTTCGCGGCGGGCACTGAGGTCGTCTGGGATGTCGATCTGTTGAGCGAGGATGTGGTTCGCGTCTATCGCGCGAGCGATCCTGACAACGCGCAAATCTATCGTCGCGGCGAGAGGGCTGAGGCTGAGGCCGCCGTGCCGGGTTGGTCGATGGCGGTTGGCGACCTGTTTGTGGAATGACACGCGCGTAAGTCATAATCCGCCGTTCGTTTTTGACAATCGAGAAAAGTTTTCGGGGGAGCTTCGCCCAACCAGAGCGGGCGCGGCTGAGAGTCACAAATGTGTGAGACTCCTAGAACCTGATGCGGTTAATACCGCCGAAGGGAGAAACACCGGAAGACCGCTTGCGACCCTTCATGTGTCCGGGCGGTCTTTCTTTTCAGGCCGGACTTGCGGCTGAATGGATGACAACCAAATGAGTACAACCGAGGAAATTGACGCGACGCCGGAGCAGCAGTCCGAACGTCAGAGCGATGAAGTGCAACTGCCGAACTCCGGGCGCGTCTACATCGAAGGCGCGCGCGAGGGCGTGCGCGTGCCTTTTCGTGAAGTCACTTTGAACCCGACGCGCAACCCCGACGGCACGCTCGAAGAGAACCCCTGCGTGCGCGTCTACGACACGAGCGGTGCGTGGGGCGACCCTGAGATCAAGTGCGACGAACGCACCGGACTCACGCCGCTGCGGCGCGACTGGATCATCGCGCGCGGCGACGTTGAAGAATATCAGGGACGTGAAGTGAAGCCGGAAGACGACGGCTATCTGACGGCGGGCGCGGCGGAGTACGCGCAACAAAAGAGGAAAGGACGGCTGGAATATTTCCCCGGCCTGAGGCGCGCCCCCTTGCGCGCCCGTGCGGGGGCACGCGTCACGCAGATGCACTACGCGCGGCGCGGCCATATCACGCCGGAGATGGAGTTCGTCGCGCTGCGCGAAAACATGGGGCGCGAGATGGCCTTGCACGCGCTCACCTCGCACTCACGCGACGACCGCAGTTCGCTCTTTCACGAACACCGTGGCGAATCTTTCGGCGCGTCAATTCCGGAGTTCGTGACGCCTGAATTCGTGCGCGATGAAGTGGCGCGCGGGCGCGCGATCATTCCGGCGAACGTCAACCATCCTGAGTCTGAGCCGATGATCATCGGGCGCAATTTCCTCGTCAAGATCAACGCCAACATCGGCAACTCTGCGGTCGCCTCTTCGATTGAAGAAGAGGTGGAGAAGATGCGCTGGTCTACGAAGTGGGGCGCGGACACGGTGATGGACTTGTCCACGGGCAAGAACATTCACGCCACGCGCGAGTGGATTCTGCGCAACTCGCCCGTGCCCATCGGGACGGTTCCGATCTATCAGGCGTTGGAGAAAGTCGGAGGCCGCGCCGAAGAGTTGACGTGGGAGATTTACCGCGACACTCTCGTCGAACAGGCCGAACAGGGCGTTGACTACTTCACCATCCACGCGGGCGTGCGCCTGCCTTACATCCCGCTCACGGCGAAACGCACGACGGGCATTGTCTCGCGCGGCGGCTCGATCATGGCGAAGTGGTGCCTCGCACATCACGAGGAGAGCTTTCTCTACACGCGCTTTCGAGAGATCTGCGAGATCATGGCGGCCTACGACGTTTCGTTCTCTCTGGGCGACGGGCTCCGCCCCGGCTGCATCGCAGACGCCAACGACGAAGCGCAGTTTGCCGAACTCGAAACGCTCGGCGAACTCACGCAGATCGCCTGGGAGTACGACTGCCAGACGATGATCGAAGGACCCGGCCACGTCCCCATGCACCTCATCAAAGAGAACATGGACAAGCAACTTGCGACCTGCGGCGAAGCACCCTTCTACACGCTGGGGCCGCTCACCACCGACATCGCGCCCGGCTACGATCACATCACCTCCGCCATCGGCGCGGCGATGATCGGCTGGTACGGCACGGCCATGCTCTGCTACGTCACGCCGAAAGAGCATCTGGGCTTGCCCGACAAGAAAGACGTGAAAGAGGGCGTCATCGCTTACAAGCTCGCGGCGCACGCAGCCGATCTGGCGAAGGGTCATCCCGGCGCGCAACTGCGCGACAACGCGCTCTCGAAAGCGCGCTTCGAGTTTCGCTGGGAAGATCAATTCAACCTCTCGCTCGACCCGGAAGTGGCGCGCGAATATCACGACGAGACGCTGCCGCAGGAAGGAGCAAAGCTCGCGCACTTCTGCTCGATGTGCGGACCACACTTCTGCTCGATGAAGATCACGCAGGAGGTGCGCGACTTCGCGGCCAGAAAGGAACTTGAAGAGTCGGCTGCGCTCGCGGCGGGAATGAAAGAGAAGGCGGCGGAGTTTGTCGCCACGGGCGCGGAGATTTATCAGGGCGAGCGTCCGGCGGGCGCGCATCACGATCACTGAGCGCACGGGTAAGCGACGGGTGAGTTGACGCCCCGCAACGGCGACGGCAGCGTTGCGGGGCAGACGGAAGGACGAGCCATATTTCGCAAGAAAGGACGAGCCATGTTTCGCAAAAGTTGCTTTTCGTTTCTGTTGCTGATCTTCGCTCTTCTATTCTCCGGCGCGACTGACGCGCATGCCTGTTCCTGCATGCCGCGTTCCACGGTGCTCGATGCTTACGAGCGCGCCGGGTTCGTTATCATTGCCCGAATCGTGTCGGTCGAAAAAACGGAGAAGGCCGCCCCACAGGGTCAGATGTCCAACGGCGAGAATTATGTGGACGGGGTGAAGTCAACCAGAATGATGATCGAGCGGGTCTTCAAAGGGAGTTTGAAGGCCGGTGACGAGATAACTTTCGGGCAGGGCGGCGGCGCAGACTGCGTCTGGACTTTCAGAGAGAAAGAGATCGGCGAGCAGTTTCTGTTTTATCTCGGCGGGCGCGAGAAGAACCAACTCCTCTGGTACGCGGGCACTTGCGGCAGGTCGGGCGGCTTGAAATATGTGGGCGACGACTTGCTGTATCTGAACAAGCTCGACCGCGTGCGCGGCAAGTCGCGTCTGTCGGGCACGCTCAGGTTTGCTGACAACGATGAATTGAGCGTCGAGGGCAGGCGGATTCGCATTACCGGGGCGGGCAAAACTCACGAACTCAAAACGGACGCGGACGGGGTTTACGAAATCTACGATCTGCCCGCCGGTCAATATCTGGTCGAACCTGAAATACCGCCCGGCTGGAAGTTTGATAGCTATTACCATCGCGCTCCGACCGGAGCTGCCGCCGGGAGTGGGAGCGACGCGGCGAAAAAGCTCCCCGTCACCGTCGAAGCCAAAAAGCACACCGCACTCAACCTTGTTTTCGAGATCGACAATGCCATTCGCGGCAAGGTTTATGATCCGCGCGGGCGGCCTTTGGATAATGTCTGCCTGAACCTCGTGCCCGTCGAAGGCGACCATTCAAACTATTTCTACAAGGCCGACTGCACGGAGGGAGGCGGGATGTTCGAGATCAGAGAGATTCCGTCCGGGAGTTATCTGCTGGTCGTCAACAAAGCGGGGAAGATCAGCAGCAGCGAACCGTTCAAGACGTTCTACCATCCGGACGTGTTCGAGCGCGAGCGCGCGACCGTCATCAGCATCGGCGCGGGGGAGACGCTCGAAGGTCTGGACATCCGCGCGCCCCACGTGGAAGAGACGATCACGGTCGAAGGCGTCTTCCTTTACTCGGACGGAAAGCCCGTGGTTGGAGAGAGCGTGGAATTTGTACCGGGGCAGACCGGAGAGAACGTGGAAGGCGAAGCCCGTGCGCAAACCGACGCGCAGGGACGCTTCTCGTTCAAAATCCTGAAGGGCTTGGAGGGCGAGTTGTACGGCGAGATGTACGTCTATGCCAGCAAGTTTGAGAACTGTCCGAAACTTGAGGCCATCATCAAAAAAGCCCCGCAAGGTTCGACGGATGTTAAAACACCCGTCATGAAAATTCATGCCTTGAACGATCTCTCCGGCGTGGAGTTGAGATACCCTTTCCCCGGCTGCAAGAAAGCGAAGACGCCGGAGTAAAAGTACCCCACCGCAAGCGGTGGGGCTTTAGAGTGATTTAGTCGAACAGGTCTATTTGCGTATCTTCGGTTTCTTTGTGACGTTGGATGTATTTACGAATCACTTCCGCCGTCACTTTGTCGCCCACAGTTCTGG
>DASWNS010000095.1:0-4641 GCA_036399115.1 Pyrinomonadaceae bacterium
GCTTTATAATCCGCGTTCAGCATTCACTTAATTCACTTAAACTCCGCCACGACCGGCGTGTGATCCGAAGGCCGCTCCCAGCCGCGCGGCTCTTTGTCGATCCATGCGTTCGTGCAACGCGCGGCGAGATTTTCCGACACCCAGATGTGATCGATGCGGACGCCCGTGTTCTGGCGAAACGACCCGGCGCGATAATCCCACCAAGAATAATGGCCGCTGCCCGGCTCATGCTGCCGGAACGCATCCGTGAAGCCCCATTCTTTAACGTGGGCTAAGGCATCCTTCTCCGGCTTGCTGAACAGGACGCGCCCGCGCCACAGTTGCGGGTCGTGCACGTCCCTGTCTTCAGGCGCGACGTTGAAGTCGCCGCAGAGCAATACTTCGTCGTCCGTCCAGTATTCGTCGTCGATGAATTCCCGCAGCCGTTTCAACCAGTCCAACTTGAAACGATACTTGTCCGTGCCGACCGATTGACCGTTCGGCACATAGACGTTGATGAGACGGACGCCTTCGACCGTCGCCGCGAGCAGGCGCGCGTGCGAGCCTTCTTCGTCGTCTGGAAAACCGCGCTCGACATCCGTGATGGGCGAGCGCGAGACGATCCCGACGCCGTTATAAGTTCGCTGCCCGTACACTTCGGCGCGGTAGCCGAGTTCGGCGAAAGCCTCGCGCGGGAAACGCTCGTCCGTGCATTTCAACTCCTGCATGCACAAAACGTCCGGGCGCGCACGCCGGAGCCATTGCAGCACGACGGGCAGGCGCGCCGTTACAGAGTTCACATTCCAGGTTGCGATTTTCACGTTGACTCATATTATATCGGCGCGCCTTAAAATTCCCACTGCCGAAGACATTGCTACATAAAACCATCGAAATAGAGTATATTTTTCTTCCTGCGCAGTTCAGCCCTAAATTTTGCAGACAGACGCCGCGCCAACCCGCGCTTTTATTGCCGCCGGGCGCGTCGTTAGGAGGAAAGTTTGGCAGCCGCCGCTTTTTACGATCTCGAAGGCACTCTGGTCAGCACCAATCTCGTGCACACGCTCGGTTTCTACGCGCGCAATCAACAGGGCGTGCTGCGTTCGTTTCGCAAGACCGCCACGACCGTTCTGAGCATCCCGCTCTTCGCCGCGACCGACCAGTACAGTCGCAAGGTCTTCAACGATCTCTTCTTCAAACGCTACAAGGGCGAGACGGAAGACCGCCTGCGCTTCTTCGCTGACGAACTCTTCGAGACAGTCCTGAAGCCCGCCGTCTTCCCCGGCACCTTCGAGTTGATCGAAAAATCGCGCAGCCTCGGCCTGCGGCAAATCGTCGTCACGGGCGCGCTCGATTTCTCCGTCGAGCCTCTGATGAAATATCTCGGCATCGAAACCTACGTCTCCAACCGGCTCGAATTCGTCAACGGCATCGCCACCGGGCGACTCCTGCCGCCCGTACTCGCCGCCGCCACGAAGGCGAGTTGGATCAGAAACTACGCCGAACAGGAGAACATCAACCTGAGCGAGTCTTACGCCTACACGGACAGCATGAGCGATCTCCCGATGCTCTCCATCGTCGGCCACCCGGCGGCGGTGAACCCCGACATGCGACTGCGCCAAACCGCGCTGCACCACGACTGGCCGATACTTAATTTGAAGTGACGAGTGGCGAGTGACAAGTGACAAGTTAAAACTTGTTCTTGCTCGTCACTCGTCACTCGTCACCCGTCACTTAAAAATATGGCTCTGCAACTCAGAAAAAAACTGCACGAATCGGTCGTCTATATCGACCGCGACAGCGCGCCGCGTATCGTGGCTTCGGGGATGGACTTCATCCTCGAAGATTTGCCCGTCGGCACGCGCGTCATCTATCCGAACCAGCCGCTCAAGGGTCTGGTCAACCGCGAGGCGGCGATCCGTTACGCGCTCAATCACCCGCACGATTGCGACCCGCTCTTTGCGCAACTGACGCCGGGCATGAAGGTGACCATCGCCGTCGACGACATTTCGATGCCGCTCCCGCCGATGAACACGCCCGACATCCGCCAGACCGCGCTCGAAATTCTCGTCGAGATGCTGAACGGCCACGGCGTAGACGACATTCATATCATCATCGCCATCTCGCTCCATCGCAAGATGACGCCCGCCGAGATGAAGCGCATGGCGGGGGCGAAAATCTGGGACGACTTTTATCCGGATCGCTACTACAATCACGACGCCGAAGACCCCTCGAATCTCGTCCTCCTCGGCGAGACGCGCCACAAAGAACCCCTGCGCATCAACCGTCGCGCCGCCGAGAGCGACCTGCTCATCTATCTCAACTTCAACTTCGTGCCGATGAACGGCGGCCACAAGTCGGTCGGGGTCGGCCTCTGCGATTACGAGTCGCTGCGCGCGCATCACAACCCGAACACGATCCGCGCGTCGAACAGTTACATGGACCCCGCCGGGTCGGAGTTGGGGCGCGTCATCAGCCGCGTCGGCAAACTCGCGGACGAGCACCTGAACGTCTTTCACATCGAGACGACCATCAACAACCACATGTTCGGCGCGGAGATGGGATTCCTCACGAAGAACGAGGACGACTTCTCCGCTTTAGACCGCATGAAGTATGAAGCCATGCGCTTCACGATGAGCAAGATGCCGCGCCCCGCCAAGCGCGCCATGTACAACTCGCTCAAGGGCAACTACGAGATGATCGCCTGCCACGCCGGGCGCACAGACCCCGTCCACGAACGCATCATCGCCAAGAGCATGGAGCAATACGTCGTGCCCATCGAAGGCCAGTGCGACATTTTGATCTGCCCCGTGCCCGACATGTCGCCCTACAGCGTCAACTCTTCGCTGAACCCTCTGCTCGTGCAGGTGATGGCGCTCGGTTATCATTTCAACATGTATCGCGGCAAGCCCCTGCTCAAAAAAGGCGGCACGCTGATTCTGCACCATCCCTGCACGGACGAATTCGACCACAACTTTCATCCGAGCTACATCGAATTTTTCAACCGCCTGCTGCCCGAATCGCGCGACGCGAATGTTTTGCGCGACAAGTACGAACTGGAGTTTGCGAACAATCCGAGCTACGTCGAGATGTACCGGCGCGGCAACGCCTATCACGGCTCGCACCCCTTCTTCATGTGGTACTGGGGCGAGAACGGACGCCAGCACGTCGGCCACGTGATCGCCGCCGGAGCGGAGAACGCACACGTCCCCGCCATGATGGGTTGGGAGCGCGCCGACAATCTCACCGAAGCGATTGCGATGGCGCGCAGCTATCAAGGCCGCTCCGCCGAGATCACGATGCTCCACCAACCCGTGATCGCGATTTGCGATATGGAGTGAGTTTGTTTGAAAGTCCGGGATGTCTTCAAGCGTTTGGAGGACGACGGAGGGCAGTTAGTGCGCATGAAAGGCAGCCATCGCTAGTTTCGTCACCCGACGAAGACCAGATTAGTGACGGTTGCAGGCAAGCCCGGAGTTGACGTGCCAACGGGAACGTTAAAGAATATCTGGCGTCAGGCTGAAATTGAGGAAAATGTTTGATGAGATGCGCGGTCATCATCGAAAAGGGCGAATCGAGCTACGGCGCAGATGTGCCTGATCTTCCGGGCTGTGTCGCCGCCGCCGAAACTAAAGCGGAAGTTGAAGAGTTAATTCGAGAAGCCATCAAGTTTCATATTGAAGGTCTGCAAGCGGAAGGATTGCCCGTGCCGGAGCCGTCGAGTTATTTCGAGTACGTCGAAGCGTGAAGCAGAGCATGAAGTTATCACCGACAGAAATTTTTCAGGGACGCAAAATCTTCCTCATCGGGAGCACGGGCTTTCTGGGCAAGGTGACGCTGAGCATGTTGCTCTATCGCTTCCCCGGCATCGAGCGCGTCTATCTCACCGTGCGCTCGCGCTCGCTCGCCGAATCCGAGACACGCTTCTGGAACAACGTCATCACCGCGCCGCCCTTCGACCCCTTGCGCGAACGCTTCGGCGACGCCTTCGAGGATTTCATACGCGACAAGGTGCGCGTCTATAACGGCGACATTGGCGACACCAATCTCGGCTTGACGGAAGATGAAGCGAAAGCGATTGCCGCCGACATAGATGTCGTCATCAACAGCGCGGGCAACGTCACGTTCAACCCGACGCTGGAGAGCGCGCTGCGCACGAACGTCGTCGGCACGCAGAACGTCATCGCGTTCGCCAAGCGCATGCGGCGGCCTGCGCTCGTGCATATCTCCACCTGCTTCGTCGCGGGCAACCGCTCGGGTCCAGTGTGGGAGAGCGATCCGGTGATCGGATATTTTCCGCGCCGCGAAGAGTTGCCCGGCGTCGAGTTCTCGGTCGAGCAGGAGATACGCGACTGCGCGAAACTCGCCGACCGCGTGAAGGACGAAGCGAAAGACGCGATGCAGGTGGCGCGCTTCCGCGAAGGGGCGCGCAAGCGGCTCATCGAAGAGGGGCGCGACGCAGACGATCTCGACGCGATGGGGCTGGCCGTGGCGCGCGAGCGCAAGGTGTGGACGCGCACGCGTCTCACAGACCTCGGCATCGAACGCGCCGAATGGTGGGGCTGGCCGAACATCTACACTTACACGAAGAGTCTGGGCGAACAACTCGTCGCGGCGGAGACGGGGATCGTGCGCTCCATCGTGCGCCCTTCAATCGTCGAATCG
>DASWNS010000096.1:0-2695 GCA_036399115.1 Pyrinomonadaceae bacterium
TACTCCCCATCTTCGCGGCGGCGGGCGGCATCTGCGTGCCCGCGTTGATTCATTTCGGTTTGAATGCGGGGACGCCCACGCAGGCCGGGATCGGCATCCCGATGGCTACCGACATCGCTTTCGCTCTCGGCGTGCTCGCGCTTCTCGGCAGTCGCGTCCCGGCCTCGCTGAAAGTATTTCTAACCGCGCTCGCCGTGATGGACGACCTCGGCGCGATCATCGTCATCGCCCTGTTCTACACGGCGGAACTCTCGGTCGCATACTTAATCGGCGCGCTCGCGGTGTTCGGATTACTCGTCGCCATCAATCGTCTGTTACGTGTGATGAGTTTAATCCCGTATCTTCTCGGCGGGGCGTTGATGTGGTTCCTGATGCTCAAGTCCGGCGTCCACGCGACGATTGCCGGGGTCTTGCTGGCGTTCGCCATTCCGTTCTCCGCTAAAGAAGACGACGCGGAATCGCCTTCGCATAAACTCGAACATTTGCTGCACATGCCCGTCGCCTTTATCATCCTGCCCATCTTCGCGCTGGCGAATACGGGTATCGTCGTCGGCACCGGATGGGCGCAAAACCTAACGGGCGCGAACAGCACGGGCATCATCGCCGGTCTGGTCTTAGGCAAGCCGGTAGGGATCACGCTGTTGAGTTTCGTAGCGGTTTCCATCGGCATTTGCCGCCTGCCGCTCGATTTGAAGTGGCGACACGTTTTCGGCGCGGGGCTGCTCGGCGGCATCGGTTTCACGATGTCGATTTTCATCACGAATCTGGCGTTCGTCGGGCAGGCGGAGACGATCAACGCCTCGAAGATGGCGATCCTGCTGGCTTCTCTGACAGCGGGGACAATCGGTTTCCTGTGGCTCAAACTTCTCGGCCAGCCCGCGCCGTCGGATGTGGATATGGACACGATGGATTTCGCGGAGGCGGAAGCATAACTTACCCGTTCAGTTTGAGATTTGGTTCTGCGCAGTCGTTGAGTTGAAGGATGAGGCGCTATCCGGGCGAGGGCGGGAAGATGATAAGTTCAACCGTTGACAGACTGTTTCGCGCCTGTCGAAGGCGCTGGAAGAAGGAGATTGCTGATGCTTAGACGTGGACTGTTCATCACGCTCGCGCTGGTCGTCGGGCTGGCAGGTTGTGCGCAGGTGCGACGCGCGGAGCGTAGCCCCGAAACGGACGCCCTGCTGCAAGCGGCACGTGCCGGGCACGCGGACACAGTGAAAAGCCTTCTGGCAGGCGGGAAGGCAGACGTTAACGGCAGGGACGAACACGGCAACACGCCGCTCATCGAGGCCGCACGCGCGGGTCATGACGACGTGGTGCAGGCGCTCCTGATCGCAACGGCTGATGTGAGCGCAAAGAACGACGAAGGGCAGACGGCGCTCTCTGTAGCAGCTCGGGGCGGGCACAACGAAGTCATCCGCCTGCTCAGGCAGGCCGGGGCGTCGTGACGGTCGCAGGACAGCCGACGAACGGCGGCGGGTGGCTTTCGCGCGAGCGGGCACTGTCCCTCGTGTTTTGCGTCGCGATATAATCTCTGCAACGCAACGTAAGAAGAGGCCAGCCGCGATGTGGCTGGCCTCTTCTTCTTCTACTTGTCTTGGGCTGAGCACCCGGTTAACGCTGAACTCGCCCGTCAGCCAACCCCGTTAGGAACCGGATGCGGCCTGCGCCTGCTCTTGACCGACATACTGGACGAGCAACGCCTTGGATCGCTCGGCGCGTCTGGTGAACTCGTCCTTCGTCTCCTGAAAGAATTGCACCAGCTCATCGTTGCCTTCCTGCCGGGCGTCTGCGATGTAGAGGGCGAGCGTTTCCGCCCCCTGTAGCAGGTGGTAAGAGATGCTGAGTAGATCGTAGCTGATGTCACGTGTGCCGGTGTCGCCCTGGCTGTTGTCGCTCTGATTGCTTGACATGATTTCCCTCCTGGTAAAGTCGTGTTGATGTAGTGGGGGCTTCAGGTGAAGCCCTCATTGTAGAGAGGCGCTTTGCAGGGGTCAAGGTAGGAGCAGGCCTGAGGCTGTCAGACCTGCGCTCTCCGTCGCGCTCCGACTGTCGGCGGCCAGAACGCCAAAACCCTCTGCCGTTAGCGGCCTTGCCGCAGGTCGTTCCTCCGGAGAGATCGTCGCTCGCCGGGTATCAACTCCCATTTGCCGCGCCGATTCCAAGCACGACAGGCTCTCGATGGCCGTGCCTCGCAGCGTGCCGTCGGTGGCCGTGTTGCAAAAAATATTTTGGCCGCAATAGGATGTGCTGAAGCGTATGTGGCCTTCTCAATATCTTGTATAGTCGGAAAGTTTTTGCAACACTTCTCCCTGTGCATTGCGAAAAGGTAGATTGACCCCCCGATAGAGGTCGAAATGGCCGATGCTTACAGCCATCGGTCGAGGCCGGATAATGAATCATTCACCTGCCCGCCTCTTAGAGCATTGCGCGCTCTGCGCTATAAGGGCATAAAGAGGCCATTACTTAAGGCTCATCGCTTTCTCATCATATTACTCGGAACGAAGATCAAGCGGAGGTTGAGCAGTGCGTCTGGTCACGGTCACAGCCCCGAAAGGGAAAGGCGTCGAAGTAGCCGGGTTTGCTCTCGACGCAGGTATCTCCCGCGCTTCAATCCATGAGGTGCAGATCTATACTCACAACGGTGATATAGAGATAGAGGATGTGGTTGAGATCAGTTCTTCGACCCCGCAGG
>DASWNS010000097.1:0-4961 GCA_036399115.1 Pyrinomonadaceae bacterium
CTGTCAGACGTAGTGGGAATAGACGGTCTTAACTTTGTCGAGGAAGTCGCGGCGGTCAACTAGAAAATAGAGTTTCGCGGGCGTGTTGCCGCCGGTTAGTTTCTCGATCAACTGTTCCAGCACTTCAAACTGGTCGCGCTCGGTGATGCCCTGCGCTTCGAGTTGGCCGGAGTAGCGCAGGCGGCGTACGAGTTCGACAAGCGTGAGCCTGCCTTCGAAGGTGATGCCGCCGTGAGCTTGCGAACGGCTGACGAGATATTGAATGAGGAGCGCGTCCGTGTAGAGCGGGGGCGAAAGATAGAGCCGCGCGCCCTCCTGCTCCCAACCTTCTGCGAGCCGCTGCGAACGGCGCACGGCGCGCACGCGTGAGAAAATTTCCGCCCAATCCGTCTTCGGCTCTTTCCGCTCCAGCATGGCGTGCGTCGTGCGGATGAGCCACGCGTCGTCTGTGAAATCGAGTTGGCGTCCGAGCGCGTCGAGCCACGCGAAGAAGATGTCGCGTTTGGTGGAGCGCGTCTCGATCAGTGCAAACTGCTCTTCCGGTTTCGGGAGCGATTTGACGAGCGCGCGGCGCGGCGCATCGGTCGCTTTGCCGCTTTCGATGCGGAAGGTGTCGAGCCGCGCGTGCCAACGCTTCGCGGCGTCGCAATAGGGGCAGCGCGGGTGCTTCTCTGCGCTGTCGAAGTAAGGGCGCGCGGGTTCGAGCGCGGTCAACTCTGCGGCGGTCGGCGCGTGGCGTTTGATCTCGGAATAGGCCGTGCGCGGAGCGAGGCCGAGTTGCTTGGTGAAGAGATCGAAGATGCAGGCGAGACAGACGAGCCTCGTATATGCGTTGACCGTGCCGGGCGGAAAATCGCTGAAATCCAGTTCGCGCTTTTTCTGTTTTGTTACCATGAACTCATTTTACAGGAGCGACGGAGCAATCTTGTATAACCCCCGTGAATGGCAATTAGAATTGACAACCAATTGACTTGAGCATAAGGTCTGCACGCTATCGCCCTGCTTGCTCCTGCGCTTCTCAACTGTCCGGGAGGCTTCCCGTAACTTTCATCTTCCAAAGGCCGACATCGTGATGCCAAGATTAATCGCACTCCTTCTCGCCTGCTCAACCCTGCTCGCGCCTTCCGCGTCGTTTCAATTCCGCCCTGTTTGCGCGTCCCGCCAGCTTGAATTTCAAAAAAGTCATCTTCAATACCGAGGCGCATCCCGTCTGGAAGACGTGGTGAGTTGAGCGTCCCACTCGTCTCCGGCGCGCGCGTCTCTTTAGTCGCCCGGCGAGAACCGGCGTGCGCCTTGCCCTCTCCGGCGACATCGCGCACAATTAACCGCTGTAGCCCATACCAACTATGATCAGAAAACTTTCGCCCTACCGGCGACGCCTGCAAGCCATCGCCTTCTTTAGTCTCCTTGTCATCTTCGCTGCCGTCTTCGTCTCATTGAGCGCAGCGTTCAGCGTCTCAAACGCGGGGCGAAGCCTTACGGCCTCTCAGCGCGTTACACGGATTCGTGAGATTCAGGGCGCGGCGCACCTCTCGCCTCTGAACGGCGCGTCCGTGTCCGGCGTTGACGGAATCATCACCGCCAACCGCGCGAACGGCTTTTTCATGCAAGACCCCGCCCCCGATAACGACCCGCGCACCTCCGAAGGAATATTCGTGCTCGCTCCCGTTCGGGCGAGCGCGGTTGTCGGCGACCGCGTGCGCGTTGACGGGACGGTGACAGAGGCGCGACCGGGCGCAAACGCAGAAACCAACGCGAACCTCTCCGTCACACAGATCAACTCTTCTTCCGTCGAAGTTCTCTCAAGCGGGAATGCGCTGCCCGCGCCCGTCGTCATCGGCGCGGGTGGCCGACGCCCGCCCCTGAATGTCATCGAAGATGATGCGCGGGGAAACGTGGAAAGCGGCGGCACGTTCGATCCAGCGTCTGACGGGCTGGACTTTTACGAAAGCCTCGAAGGGATGCGCGTGCAGGTCAGGGATGCGGTGGCCGTGGCACGCAGTTTCGCTTTGCGGAGCGGCGCGCGCGAGATTACCGTCGTGGGCGACGGCGGGCGCGTCGCACGCCTGCGCACCCCGCGCGGCGGCATCGTCATTCGACCCGACGACTTCAACCCCGAACGCATCTTCCTCTCCGGCGAGTTGAGCGCGCTACCCGATCTCAACGTGGGAGATCGTTTCGGCGGCACGCTCGAAGGAGTGCTCGATTACAATTTCGGCAACTACAAATTGATCGTCACACGCGCGCCCCGCGTGGCACGCGGCGGATTAAGGCGCGAGACGACGACGGCTGCCAGAGCGGGGCAACTCTCGGTTGCGACCTTCAACGTCCATAACCTCGACCCGAACGACAGCGCGGAGAAGTTTCGGCAGTTGGCCGACATCATCGTCAAAAATCTCAAGTCGCCCGACCTCCTCGCAATCGAAGAGATACAGGATAACAACGGCGCGACAAACGATGCGGTCGTAGACGCCGCCGAAACTTTCGCACGTTTGATCTCAGCCATCAAACTCGCGGGCGGCGGGGTCTATTCCTTCCGCAGCATCAACCCCGTGGATGATCAGGACGGCGGCGAACCGGGCGGCAACATCCGCATCGGTTTCCTCTTCCGCACGGAGCGCGGCCTGCGTTTCATAGATCGCCCCGGCGGAAGTCCGACCGCTTCAACTACGGTAGTCAACGAAGCGAACGTCCCGCGCCTGTCGTCCAGCCCCGGACGCATCGAGCCTGCGAACCCCGCTTTCAATCAAACACGCAAGTCGCTCGCGGGCGAATTTACTTTCAACGGGCACAAACTTTTCGTCGTCGCCAACCACCTCTCGTCCAAAGGCGGCGACCACCCGTTGTTCGGACGCTTTCAACCGCCCGTGCGCCAGAGCGAAACGAAGCGACACCAGCAAGCGCAGATCGTCAACGGGTTCGTCAACTCGATTCTGGCGGTTGACCGCAACGCGAACGTGATCGTCTTAGGCGACCTTAACGACTTCGAGTTTTCCACCACGTTGCAGAGGCTCGCGGGCGACGCCCTGAAAAATCTGTCCGAGACGCTGCCGCAGGGCGAGCGTTACACGTACATCTTCGAAGGCAACTCGCAGGCGCTCGATCACATTCTCGTCTCGCGGCGTCTCTTCGCCTCGCTCGTCAGGTTCGACGTGGTACACATCAATGCGGAGTTCTTCGAGCAGGCGAGCGATCATGATCCGACCGTCGCAGTCTTCCGGCTGCCCGCGCGCTAGTTAAATGAGTCGTCGAAGAGAGGCGGCGGCTTGATCCCGTCGCCTTTTTTGTTTGCCCGCAAGCGGCGGCGCGTAGGCTTTGTTCGTAAACGTGTAGACTGTTAAACTCTCCGCAGTTCAAGTTTACCCGGCGACCGCAAGCTGATGCCTTTAATTGCTCTCAAACTAAAATCCGAAAGACGGCGTTTGATGCTCGTGGCGACGTTGGCCTTGGTGCTCACGGCGTCGGCCTCGATGCTCGCCGCGCCCGCCTTCGCACAGTCAATCGAACCGAATTCTCCGACGCCCGTACTCTCAAACGAGATCGCCGGGCGCATCGCCCCGCTCGACATCGGCGACCCGCGCCTGACGCGTTTCTTCTACGCCTTCAACGGCCTGCAAGGCGATCTCGAACTCACGGTCGAAAGTTATAACCTCGACGGCGATATAGACATCTTCCTCGCAGGGAATCTGCGCCCGCTGACGAAGGTGACGCTTTACGCCGGGGCGACTGCCACGAAAAGCTCGAAGACCGTCTACCTGCGCCGCGACGAACCGCTCATCCTGCGCGTGCAGGCGCGCACGCCGAACGATGCGGAAGGGACTTATCGCGTCACGTTCGGCGGCGCATTCAAACCCGCCGAACGGCTGGCGAGCGACGTCGCTTCGTCCGGCGAGACGACAGACGCGAATCCGTCTCCGGCGCGTACGCCCGCCGCGAGCGCGAACAGGAACGTAAGGCGCGTCACCTCGACGGGAGCGCGCGTCGAAGAGCCGGTCGCAGAGGTCGCCGTCAGAGAAGAACCTGTCAGGGAGGCGGAGACGCGCGAGGCTCCTCCGGTCGCGGCGAAAAAGAGTGCGCCCAGACCCAGACCGGACAGAAGCAGAGCGGGCGCGCGGGGCAACACACGCACGCAGAATGCGCGCAGCGGTTCGCCCGGCGCGGGAACGGGCAGCGGCGGCGAGACGGAGAAAGCCGACGCGCCGAAGCCCGACGATAATAAGACTGACATGGGCGCGGAAGAGCGACCCGCGCCGCCGGAACGCCCGCGCCCCGTCAGAGTGCCGCGCGGGCGCAACAACAGGAACACGGGCACGGCGAGACGGACGGGCGCACCGCCCGCCGAAGTCGTCCCGACCGCTCCGGCAGAGACTCCCGCGCCGCCCGCACCCAGCCCGCGCCTCGTCCTCGTCATGCGCAACGGCGAGAGGTTTGAGCGCGACATGTCGGGCGTGCGCCGCGTGACGGTCGAGAACGGCATGATCGTGATCGTCTCGAAGAACGGGAAGACAGAGCGGCAACCGATGGCCGCCGTCTTGCGCATGTCAATCGAACCCTGACGAAGCGTTGAGACTGTGAAGCGTTGGGAAAGGCGGAGAGCGGGGAAGAGTTGAGCGTTGAAAAAGGCGGGCGTTGCGACAGGCGCACGGTTGAAAAAGTTCTCGACGAGCAGACTCTTGAGCGAGCCAATGGCAGAGCGACAAAATCCTGACGGGACGCGTCGAGCGTCGAAGCGGCGCGTTGCGGGACGCATCGCCGTGGCGTCGCTGGCGGTCGTGGTTGCGCTGTTGCTTTATAGTCGCGGCGGCATGTGGGCTTCGCCGGAGCAATGGCAGGCGGGCGGCGCGGGATTCGTCACCGCCTTCGTCATCGTCCTGATCATCACCGCGAGTTTGGCGTGTGGCTTGACGGCCTCCTATTTTTTGATCCTCACGCCGCTCCTGTTCCCGCTTCACTGGTCGGCT